>JADLBI010000261.1 GCA_020847775.1 Opitutaceae bacterium | reverse complement strand
GCGTGTGTCTCAAGCGGTGAGCGACTGTGGCCGGTGCCGGGCTTCGCCGCGACACTGCCGGTACTGCACCACCGATCAAGCCAACGCACCACCGTCGCGGGAGCAAGATTGAGCACACGGGTGACCTCCCGCCGGCTCTCGCCCCCCTCGACCATCAAAACTGCGCGCTCCCGCAAGTCTTTCGAGTAGCCCTTCGCCATCGCATCCCTCCGCCGCCGACGGAGCACTCGAATCTGATTTGCGCGCTCGCGGGAACCCCCCCGTGGCAGTTCCGATTCACATCAAACAGAAACCGCTCTAGAGTCTCCATTGCTGATACTGCCGTTTCGATGTTTGCCCCAACAGACCATCTCGCTCCGCCCTTCCAGGGCTCCGCGATCTGGCCCGTTGCGGACAGAAGACCCGCAGCGAAGCTGCTGGCGCTCGCCAACCGAACGCCAAAGAGTTCCACGCCCACCATTCGACCCTTGCGTGACGAACGATCAGGGCCAGAAAGCTAACCTAAGATTCTCGCCTAAGTGGATGAGGACAAAGGTCTCAGATGATACCTTCACATGTCGATCAAAGAATGAAATCCGTCGCACCCAAATGAACCAGACCTAACAAACTTATTTTCATGTCCGCCACACGGTCACCATTCACATCCGCTGAAATGACTGTTCTGTCTGCTTTTGTTCCTGGTTGGTCAAAATAAGAATATTGTAATTCTCCTGCGACTCCGTGGAACGTATTGGACCCTATCCAGATGAATGCTTGATTGCCGGTAGTCTTGGTTGAGGCATCGATGGTGTGAAGATCAATCACATCGAGGCCCGTCTGAAAGTCCACAATGAGGTCCCTCCGGCTGGTCGTGCTTTCGACCAATCGATTGAACACAAACTTGTCGGAACCGGCTCCGCCGGCCAAGACATCAGCACCGATGTTCCCTATCAAGGTATCATCGTCGGCCCCGCCGTAGATGGTATCGTTGCCACCAGCGCCAGCGATTGCATCGTTACCCCCATTGCCCCAAAATTTGACGCTATTGTTATTGTCATTTTTTGCGATGATAAAATTATTAAGCGCATTTCCGGCGCCGGTTTTGGCGGGGCCAAGAAGGTAGATCCTCTCGATGCCACTGCTGAGATTAGTATTCACGTAGCTATATAGGGTATCAAATCCCCCGGTATCGACGATAATGTCACGGGTGTCGCTAGTGTAATACGTGTCGTTTCCTTCGCCGCCCTCCAACCGATTGATGAGATTATTACCCACAAGAATATCTGCGCCGGCACCCCCGCGCGCATTCTCTATTTCCACCCCATGTGCGATGCTGTAACCGCCAATGAAGCTGGCGGCGGTGCTCAACCATCCACCGGCGCCTTCCCCCAGCGCCAACGTCGCTGGGCGAAGATCGAGAACGGAACCGTTATCTGTCCCAGCTACTAGCCAGTCTACGCCAGCCGAATCCCAGATCGCTTTGAACCTGTCGCGGGCAACGACGTACACGTCGTCCCCCACACCGGTACTTGAGTTCACTCCATAAAGCAATTGAAGAGCAGCGATGTCCATTGCCATCGGTCCGTCGAATTCGGCGTCCTGGAAATCCGGCAAGAATGCGTAGCTCATCAGCGTATTAAGGGAATTATTCAGACCATAATCGCCTAGGTCACTTCCTGCATTCACCGTAACTCCCGGGAATACCCCTGTCCCGTGAATGGCTGTGTGGGGATGCTCAAGCCCCAGACCATGCAGCAATTCATGAAACTCCAACCATGAACTGGTCTTTCCTTCATCGAAGTAGCCAGCAGCAGGCCCGGTCGCTTCAGCGTCGATTGGGCTGTAGTGGTAGCCAGCCCAATTCGGGCCATAGGGGCCATAGGGGCTGGCTGGAAAAGCGGCGGCGAACTGCGCGGAAGTGACCTGATATTCGACGATGTCCGCCGCGTTGTCGTCGGTGACAAATTCGAAAGTAAGGTTGCTTACATCGGCATACGATTGGAGCACGGTGGCGAAAACCTGTTTCTGCTCATCCGTCCATCCCACGCCGTAGGCTGAAGACATGGCGTATGTTATGTGGCTGTCTCGTCCGACGTCAATCCAGGACGAACTCGCAAGAGCCTGCATAAACATATTTGAACTCGAAGCCATGAAACACTCCACGCACACCGTTCGCTGGTGCAGGAAGTGGCAAGTCTCATGCCTTGAGTTTCGGGACGCCTCGGTTACCTAGAAAGCGAAATAGATTAATTCGACAATACGGAAACGATTTTCTGGAAAAGAACCCCTGGTTTTTCAAATCTCTGACCCAACTCAGCGCTATGCCGGCACCTGGAGCCGAAACTTCTGTTGGAAGAGTCAATGTTTGAACAGCTTCGTGCGCGCCCAGTCCCATGTCGATCCCAATTTCAGACAAATATGTATCATTACATGGCTCTAGCAGCTGCCCCCGAATGTTCTGTGACTTTTCACAGCGGACATAGAGACGTGTTGATCATTTTACAGGGTTAATCGGATTCACCCTCAGTTCGGATTGATCTTGACCTGCCCTTGCAGAAGTCCTCCAATTTTACAATACCGCTGAAGCTCAATAGAGGGAAACGAGAATGTCTGGCCGCGACGAACCCAGTGCTTGTCGGGCTCACTTTCCATGACTTCGCGTGTAAATTATCGTCGTCTGCATGGTGCAAGGGCGTAACGTCCGTGTCCAACCGTGTGCGACGGCGGTAAGAAGCTCCTGGCGAATCCAGTGCTGACGTCTCCGGCGCATTTCAGCGGCAAGCGCCTTACCTATAACACCGGAGTGCGGTCATCGGCCATGCCGATCGGCATGGCCCGCCGTCGTCGTGCCGCACCGGTTTGTTATTGCCGGACGCGCGAGAGCGTCGAGCCGATGGCCGGTTCATCATCACCAACTGTCCGCGCTGGCAATAGACGTCCTCGTAGAGGTGCCGCGCTGCCGTCGAGGTTGGTGACGACGTAGCGGATTTCCATCTCCTGGCACATGCCCTTCGGATCGGCCGGCGTCGGATCGGGCCGCAGCGAGCACGAGATGCGCGCCACCACTCAGCGCGACCGCTTCCAGCTTTTTAGCACCTTGTAGAGCCGCAGCTTCGGCTCGTTGGAGCGCGCGTGCCAGAAGCGCAGGTGATTGACGGCTCGGCAATGAGCGTGTCGAGCACGCTGTTGCCGGCGAGGCCGAAGATGTAGCCGGGCGCCGCCCTCCTCGCACTCCGTCATAGCCTCAAGGGGGGCTATCGCCGCACCAGACGACGCGCGTCGCGTGCTTGACGACGGTGCGTGCCTCACTGCCTTTCGGCGTCTTGACCGTGCGCAGGATGGCGACGACCGGCGCGCCGCTCGCCACGTGATAGATGTGCATCGGCACGAAGCCGCGCTCGTCATGGTGCGCGTTCCAGAAGGCGAGCTGCTGGCCACCCGTGAGCGGCGCAGAACGTTCGTCGATGTCGAGGACTTCAGTCTCGCCGGGCTTCACGCCGCTGGCGAACCGATCGACGAGGGCCGCCGTCAGCCGTACCTCCTACGTCTTGTTCGGCGAATTCTCCATCGCGAGATGGTCGACTGCGAGGCCAGCGGCGCCCCGGTCTCGGGACAGCGCCCCTCGAGCTTCATGAGCGGATCATTTCTCAGCAGGTTGAATTCGTTGCCGTCCTCGTAGCCACAGCAGATGGCGACGGCATGCGCCATGACCAGTTCAGTCATCTCGTGGCTGATGCGGGTGAGGTCGCGCCGGT
>JADLBI010000260.1 GCA_020847775.1 Opitutaceae bacterium | reverse complement strand
GCCTGCGAGCCGGGCTCCAGCGCCGGATTGGGCTCCGAGCTTGACGAGCCGGACTATCGCGCCGGGCAACGCTTGGTCAAACAGGGTCGCAGTCCCGAGGCACTGGCGGCTTATTTGCGGGTGATTGAAAAACGCGGCGATGCGGCGCCGGAATCGCATTTGGAGGCGGGCATCATTTGCCTGCAGCAAACCAAAGACCCGCTCGCGGCGATTTATCATTTTCGCAAATACCTCGAGCGGCAGCCCAACTCGCCACAGGCCGCGCAGGTGCGCGGGTTGGTGGAGAGTGCGAAGCGAGAATTCGCCCGCACCTTGCCGGCGAACCCAATGGAGAACCAATCGGAGCGCTTGGATATGGTGGAGCAGATCAGTCGATTGCAGCGCGAAAACGAGCAGCTCAAGGCTGAGCTGGCCATGGTGCGGGACAACCCAAGCCAGCCCGTCGTGAATCAATTGCGCGTGCCGACGGAGGGTGTTTACGGCTTCGGCGCACCGCGGGAGGAAGTTTCACCGATCAGTGTCGCGCCCGAGGCCCGAATCGAGCCGCCCGCACAACGCGCGCCTGTATCCACGCCCGAGCCGCCTGCGGCCAACAAGCCGGCAAGCGGCCGTCCGCACGTGGTGGCGAAGGGCGATACCTTGTTCAGCCTTGCGCAAAAATACTACAGCGACCGTTCGCGTTGGCGCGATATTTACAACGCCAACCGCGACATCATGCCCAACGAGAACTCACTGCGCATCGGCATGACTTTGCGCATTCCCTGACCGCTCAAACGCGGAAGGACTGGCGCAGCGCCCGCACCTCGCCCAGCAGGGTTTGCGCGGCGGTGAGCGCGGTGGACTGATGGGGTAGCGGAGCCAAGTCGTCCGGATCGCCCAGTCCGGCTTCGCGAAAATGTTTGAGGCGCGCGAGGATGAGGTCGCGGATTTCCGGGGCGTTGGCGACACCATGAAACACGGCGTGATGTAGATCGGAACCACCATGCGCGCTAGATTCTGCATGGCCGCCGCCTGCCGAGCGCACCCGCACGTCGGCGATGTCGAGCAGGCGTTGCAAGGGGCCTTGGTGCACCTCGACTTGCTGCAGATTGGCGAAGCTCATGGTGGATTCCTGCAGGCGGAACAGGCCGGTGCGTATGCGCAGACTGCGGTCGGTCACGATATACCAGTGCTGCTCGTATTCGAGACGCACTGCGGCCAAGGTGATGGGCAGCTGTGCGAGGAAGAGAGCGATGGCGGCATATTCGGCCCAGTGGATCAACCGCAGGGTCCACGTGGGCCAGCGGGAAATTTTCTGCGCGATCCGTTTGAAATCGCGGTCTTGCTTGAGGCGGGCGGAGGACGCTGGGGCTGGGTTCTGATTTGGGCTGGCTTCGGCCGATGATTGGATGGCGGGGGCTTCGGCCGCGAGTTGGCGGATACCCTTTACGCCCGTGTCGAGTTGATTGAGAAACCAGAGCGAAACCGCGATGCCGATAACCGCGCCGAGTTGGCCAAGTAGCCACCGCGCTAGGCGCACTAGATAATAATTTTTGGCGGCACGGAAAACCTGGGTCGAACCCGGGGCGCCGACGGGCGGCGTCGGGTTGGCGGGTAGCCGCGCTACGCGCAGAACCAAGCGGCGGAGGAGATTAAACATGCGGGCCGGTGTCTCTCTCAGTTGGCAGAGCTTCGCGTAGGGCCCGCACTTCGGCGGCGATTTCGCGTAGCACCGCGGCCAGTTTATCCTGGGCCGGAGTCGCCGGATGGGCGTGGCCGCTCTCGTGGTCTTTCACTCCGCGCATCCTAGCGTAGAGAAAATCACGCACGGCTTCGAATTCGCAGATGCCCTCGATGGACATTTCCGCGCCGGCGTTGCCGCTGGCGGTTTGCACGAGGATGCGCGCGAGACCCAGCCAGCGTTCGACAAAGTTGGAGCGCAGGTGGATGTCCTGAATCCGCGCGTAGTTAATAATGATTTCGCGGCGGAATAAAATACCCCAGCTCATCGAGACGCCTTCGGCATCAAAGCGGTAGCGCATGGTGTGGTAGCGAAACCAAGCGGGCAAAATCAAAAAGGGGAACGCCGGGGGGAACACCAAACAGGCGAGCGCGTAATAAATCATCAGATTGGCGTGCGGCCGTTCCAGTCGCATGATCGCTGCATCCGCGGACTCGTTCATCATGTGATTGAAATATGGCTGGTCGCTCGACTGGCAAAGTTAAAGCATCGTCTTAAATAGCGATTGCCTAGGAGGAGGAAACTTGGTCATTTGCGAGCAGGGCGACACCCCGCCTAAACTACCCCTACGTGGCCAATCACAACATCCAGCTCACAGCGCTAGCCGGAGTGATTCTTAGCCTGACTGCGGTCTGGCTGCAATGGAACCTGCACCGCCATGTCTCGCGGTTGGAGGATAAACTGAAGGATGGGCGGCTAAGCGCTGATCAAGTGGCGCAACGAGTCCGCTGGCTGCAACTTGCCCCCGTCGTGTGCACCTTGCTAGGGGCCAGTCTATTGTTTGGCACCGTGTTGCGCGCGATTCAGGCTTGAGCCGGCGCGCGTCAGCTTTCCAGCACTTCGGCGGCGTGGAGGAAACCGCCGGCGGTCCAACCTATCAGTGGCGGCATCTTGTATTCGTCGGCCACGTCAATGCCTCCGGTGAGGGCGTTGTATTTTTCCCAGAGCTGGCCGGTGTGCTCGAGGTTGCGCGCGCAGGTGAGGACGAATTTTTCGGCGAGGTGCTTGGCTTCGGTCGTGTAGCCGTGGCGTAGCAGGCCCATGATTGCGGCGGTCTGGAGCGGCGGCCAGGCATTGGGGGCGTCCCACTGATAGGTGTTCGCGGAAGTGTTGCTGCCTTCCTGGCAAGTCATGAGGCCGTGGGCGCGCTCGATGAGCGGGAGATTGCGCACGAGCGCGGCGGTCTGCGCATCTGAGCACACGCCGGACCACAGTGCGAAATACGGCGCCGCGGAAACGACCGAGCCTTGGCGGCCGTGCGCCCAATCGTAATCGAAATAGAACCCTTTGGCTTCGTTCCACAGGTAACGATCGATGAGCGCGCGGCGGTGCGCGGCGCGTTCGCGCCAGACGATTTCCTCGGCGGTGAGGCCGAGCGTGCGGGCGAAGTCGCCGGCGATGGTTTCGAATTGGTAGAGAATCGCGTTGGTATCGACCGGGTTGAAATCGGCCGCGCGCTGATCGAAGCGCGGGTTGAAGTCCCATACTTCGCACTCGGCCATTTTGTGACGCAGGTATTGCAGGCGCGCCACAGGGTCGATCGGGATGTCGGCGAGGCGGTGTTTGATGACGTCGTAAAAATTGGCGAGCGTGACCGGATCGGCGTGCGTGTTGCAGGTGTTGAGGCCGTTGGGCGCGAGGCGCATCGCCATCCAGAACGCGTATTCCTTGTTCAACGCGGCGTAGGCGCGCTTTAGCCAAGTGGTGTCGCCGGTGTGCCGAAAGATATCCTCGAACAACACCGCTGAGACGGGTATTTGCGAGCGGTTGTGCGCGATGCGCACGCTGATGTTGGGCACAAAGCCGAGCTGCTCGATGCAGTAGATGACGTTGTCGGCGTTGTTGATGGCCTGCGCGAGGCGGTTTTGGCGCAGGAGGCCGAGGTTGGTAAAGTAGGTGTCCCAGTAGAAAAACAGCCACATGCATGGGTCGGTGGAAGCCACGGCATGCGGATGCGGCAGGGGAAGCTCATTGGCGGGATCAGCCTCGCGCGTATCGCGAAAGGTCTCTTCCCAATGGGTGTCAATGTAGTGGCGTGTGGTGGCGATGGCTTCGGTTATGGTCACGTCGCGAACTTGGGTGCCCGCGCGATGAAATCAATCGCGCACGCGAATGAATATACGGTGATTGAATGCAGGGCGGGATCGCTGACCCGGTCTTACATTCAGAACCAATCCGTCTCCGATCGCAATCAGGATGCCATCTGTGGTTAAATGGTCTGCTCAAATCACTTCGAGGTAGTCCTTGTCTGGCAAGGCGGGGAACAGCGCGGTGGGCAGCGTTTGATACCAGAACGCGGTTGAGCACAGGTCGTCTTGCAGTGGCAGGTAGCGACGGTCCGGTCGCCAACTCAACGCTTGCATGGTGATGCGCAGCTCTTGTTCGAACCGCACCGGGTCCATCACGTGCCAGCGATACATGCCGAAGCGGGTTTGCGAGGCATAGACACCGTCAGGGCGGATGACTTGGTGCAAGCCGGCGTAGGGCGTGCAGAACTCCTGATACTGTTTATTTTCCTTATTCTCGAAATTATAGGATCCGCAGAAGTAGTCCTCCGTGCCCGTGCCGCAGATGGTGGGCCAGTCCTTGTCGCCGTCGAAGTAAAACTTGATTTCGCCTTCGCCCCACCAGCCGAAGTTGTTGGAACCCCAGCCCATGACGGTGCCGACGTAGTGGCCGCGGCCACGCACGCCGTCGAGAATGGTGAACACATCCTTGTAGGGCAGCGGATTAGTGCGGCGAAACTGCGCGTGAAAGTAGGCGCAATCCTCCGACACGTCGGTCAGCGTATAGTTGACCTGATAAAAGAGCATCGTCTCCTCGCTGCCGAGGTTGGTCATCGTCATGCGGCACGATTTGCGAAACGGCATTTCCCAATAGCAGTTGAAGGCGCTGCCGGGGTTCACGCACACGGGTTGCGAGACGAGCGGGGCGAACTTGCCCCAAGGCATGCCGAAGAAATCACCAACCGGGCATTCGACCGATGGGTGCTCCTGCCCGTCCCAATAAATCCGCAAAATGCTGAAGCGCCAAGGGCCGGTAGGCGTCATCCAGATCTGTTGGATGGCGCCGGGACCCGTGATGTCGGCAAAGGTGAAGGTTTCGCCCGCTTTGATGCGAACAGCGGGCGAGACTTTCCACCCCTGCCCGAGGTCGCGCGCGGCCCGGGCGCCAGTGCCCTCGGTGGCCATGCCGCCGGCGCCTTTCGCGCCGTTAAAGTTCTCCGCGCTGATCGAGCGAGTCTGCGCGCGGGAGAGACGACTGAGGTTGCCGAGGTGGAGGCCGAGGCCGTTGAAAGCGTTCATGGGATACGCGGGCAGGCTGGCGCAGTCGTGTCACGAATGCAGGCCTTTTTCAAAGAGTATCACTCAAGCGGTTGGCTGGGATCGTGTTTCTGGCGATGATCGCTAGCGGCGGTCATGAACTTTCTTCCGCACTTACGAGGAGAATCATGCCCAAGGTGGGCGCGCATCCCGTGTCCGCGGGATCCGCGCGACTCGACGGGCATAGGAACGTGCCCGTCCACCGCTGCTGGGATTGGCGCAAGGCTCATGGCAACCTCTAGACGTTGGGCGCGGTTTCCTTGTATTGGCGGCCCTGGCCGCCCCACTTGTCGCAGCCGCCCTGGCCGCTGGGGCGCACGCTGGGCGTGTGGATTTGTTCGTAGCCGCGGTGGGCGTAGGGATCGTGCCCGGCCACGATGATGATGTCGCGGTGATCGGCGGACGCCATGTGTTCGCCTGCCTTTGGCAGGCTCCACGGCAGGCGCGATTCGCAGGTCATGTAATGATTGACGAGCGAGCGGCGATACGCGCCCTGCGGGGCTTTGTTGGGCAACGAGCGATGCAGCAGGTAACCGTTGAAGAACACGACCGAGCCGGCCTCGACTTCCACCGGCACGGCTTCCTCGTCGCGATACGGAAAACCAAACGACTCCTCCGCGCAATCGAAGCGGCGGTCGCCGTGCCAGTGCTGCTCCCAGAGAATGCCGGGCTGGTGCGAACCGGGCAGCACCCAGAGGCAACCGTTCTCGGTGGTGGCGCGATCAATCGCGATCCATGCGCCGATGAGCGAGCGGTCGCGTGTGGGGATGTAATCCTCATCCTGATGCCAAGCCTGGCCGGGCTTGCCGGAGGATTTGATGAAGAGCATCGATTGCATGCACTTCACATTCGGGCCGACCACCGTGGTGAGGATTTCGACCGTCGGTTGGTTGTGGATCGCCCGCAGCATCACGTCGGAACACTTGTGCGGAAAGTGAATGCACAGGAATCGCTGCAACACGGAATCGTCCGGCTCGGCCGCGTCCGCCTTCGGATGATCGGGCAGCTCGCCGCGATCCCCGCGACAAATGGCGGTTGTCTCGTTTTTCAGCGCTTCGATCTCGGCGGGGCTGAACGCGTTTTCCAAAACAAGATAGCCATTCGCGGCGAAGAACGCCTGCACCGCGGCCGGGTCGGCATCGGGCGAAAAATAGCCCGGCGGGCGCGTGGCGGGGAATGGGCTGCGCCGGGTGCCGGCAAAACCGCCGGTGGCGGTGACGAGGTTGCGAAACGGGGTTTCGAGGGTTGCGGAACTCATGCGTGATATATCCATTAACAAATAAAAATGCCCTCAGGTAGCCACAATAAGCGAATAACCATATCCAATAGGCCACTTATCTCCAACCTGCGTTCGGTGATCTCGGCGCGCGTGACCTTTGGCGATGTGGTTTATCAGCCCGGCGGACGATTTGGCCCGCGCGTGCAGTCCGATTATCAACTCGTGGTCCTGGTCGATGGGGCGATGCAGATCGAGGTGGATGGCGTGCCGCGCGAGGTGCAGCCCGGCCATGTGACGCTGTTGCGGCCGGGCGGGCGCGAGAACTTTGCGTTTTCCGCCGTGCGCAAGAGTCATCACACATGGTGCGCGTTGCGGCCGGGTATCGTCAGCGCGGAATTGCGCGACGCGTGCGCCCAAGCCGCGTCGGTGCTGCCGGTGACGCATCGTTTCGCGCAACTGATGGAGCTCGGTCTCGCGATGCCGTTGACGGCGGGCACGCAGGCGCACGGCCTGATCGACGCCCTCGGCCTCGCGGTTTTGCAGGCGTATTTGTTCACCGATGCGCGCCAGCAACGCCGCGCGGCGGACGAGCCCGACACGTTGCGCCGCGCGCTCGCCTGGGTGGGACAGGAGGATCGCGAGCGCACGGACCTGCCGACGATGGCGGCGGCGGCGGGCGTGTCGCCGACGCAACTGGTCACCCTGTTCAAGCGTCACCTCGGCACCACACCGCTGCGCTATGTGTGGGAAACGCGCACGCGCCGCGGCGCGCAACTCCTGCGCGAGACCGGCCTCACCGTCGGCGACGTGGCGTTTCGCTGCCACGTTCAAACGCCGGTTCATTTTTCGCGCTGGATCAAACAACTCTACGGTGTCCCGCCAAAGGCGCTGCGCGCCCGCGCCTGGGGTGCGTGAAAAGTGTCATTTATTAGATGACACCGGACGGGGCGGAAATTGTGGCGTTTGTGTGGCGAATGTGACGGGTGGTTTACGGACGCGTGATAAGTCTGTGACGCCGCGGTTGGCGGCTTGACGGTGATTTGTCATGGTGGGCACGGTCGGATACATGGCGCGCCCGCGTGCCGCCTGAACACCAACAACTCCGACCATGAAACGATTGCAGTTCTTCCTGCTCCTGATCAGCAGCTTGCTGGCGCCACTCGCGCTCCAAGCCCAAACCGGCACCGTCTCCGGTCGCGTGACCGACGACGCGACCAAGTTGCCTCTAGGCGGCGTGCGCGTATCGGTCGCCCAGACGGAAACCGAAACTTACACGACGCGCGATGGCCGCTTCGTGCTACTCAATGTGCCCGCCGGCGAGCAGACGCTGGCGTTTCACTACGTCGGGTATCCGTCGGCCGCGAGGCCGGTCGCGGTTGACGAAGGGCGCACAACCGACGGCAGCCTCGTATTCGGCGCGGATGTGGTGGAGATGGATCGCTTCGTGATTGAAGGTGCGATCGTTGGCACGGCCCGCGCGATCAACGAGCAGCGCGCTGCGGCCACGCTGGCCAATATCGTCGCCGCGGATGAGATCGGCCGTTTCCCGGACCAAAACGCCGCCGAGTCGCTGCAACGCGTGCCGGGGGTTTCGCTTTACCGCGACCAAGGCGAAGGCCGCTTCGCCATCGTGCGCGGCATGAATTACACGCTCGGCAACGTGACGCTCGACGGCGCCAAGGTCGCCAGCCCGGAAGTCGGCGAACGCGGCATCGCGCTTGATGTTGTGCCGGTGGACACGCTCGCCGCGATCGAAGTGGCGAAGGTGCCGACGCCGGACAAGGATGGAGAAGGCCTCGGCGGCACGGTCAACATCAGGACCAAGAGCCCGTTTGATCAGGACGGCCTGCACGCGTCGTTCAACGCGCAGGCGCAATACTCCGCGCTGGCCGACGCGTTCGGCAGCAAGTTCAACGGCGCGTTCTCCACTATTCTCGCCGACGGGAAAATGGGTTTCCTCGTCGCGCCGACCTGGCAGGTGCGCAAGTTCGGCTCCCACAACTACGAGATCGACGACGGCTGGACCGACGAGTTCGATGGCGACGACACGCCGGTGTATTTCCTGCAAGACATCGCGTTTCGCGATTACGAGATTGAGCGCAAACGCTACGGCGCGAGCTCCGCGTTCGAGTTCAAGCCCGATGCCGCCACGACGTTCTACGCGCGCGGCACCTACAATCGTTTCACCGACACCGAGAATCGCCATGTGACGCTCATTCCCTTTGCCCAGGGCAACTCGCTCGACGCCATCGGCGACGGCACAGCCACCGTTTCAGGGGTGCGCCGCTTCGACCGCCGTTTGCGCATGCGCGAGAAGGATCAGGAGTTGACCGCGTTCATGGTCGGCGGCGAAAAGCACGTCGGTAATTGGACACTCGACGGCAATCTCGCCTGGTCCAGAGGCGAGGAGATCAAGCCGCAGGAAACCCAAGTGGTGTTCCGCCGCGGCACGCGTGATGGCGTGTTTCGCTACGACTTCAACGGCACTTACGACATCACCGTAGATCAGCTCGGCGGCGCGAGCATCACCGACCCGGCCTCTTACAACCAGTTCGACGAACTCACCGTCGCGATGGAGCTCGGCGAGGAAACCGAGCGCGGGATTACGCTCAATGCGCGCTACGATTTTTCCGGCAACCGGCAGGGCTTTGTGAAGTTCGGCGGGGTCGCGCGCGAAAAGGAAAAACTGAGCGAGGCCGAGGTCACCGAGTATGATGTGCCCGCCACGTTTACCTTTGCGAGCATCGCGGGCGAAATCAGCGATTATCCCTATGGTCCGCGCGTCCCGCAAATCAGCCCGGCGGCGCTGCGCGCGGCGTTCTTTGGCAACCTCGCGGCCTTCGATGGCGAGAGCGAACCCGAGGACAGCAATTTCGACGATTGGGTCTCCACCGAAGAAGTGACCGCGGCCTACGCCATGAGCGGTGTCACGTTGGGCAAGACGAGCCTCATCGTCGGCACCCGCGTCGAGCGCACCGAATACACCACCACCGGCAAGGAACTGGAATTTGACGCCAGTGGCGATTTCGTCGGCACGAGCGCGGTCAAGTCCTCGCGATCCTACACCAACTGGCTGCCGGGCGTCTATCTGCGGCACGACGCCGCGAAGGAGCTCGTCGTGCGTGCCTCGTGGTCAAACTCCATCGTGCGTCCGTCGTTCGGCGACAGTGCCTATCGCCGCAACATCAACCACGAGGACGAGGAAGTCACGGTGGGCAATCCGCACCTCGCCGCGCTCGAAGCTGAAAACCTCGACGCCTCGATTGAATACTACCTGCCGTCGCTCGGGCTATTCTCCGTCGCGGCCTTCCAGAAGGACATCAGGAACTTCAGCTATGAAACCGAGATCGAGGCCGATCCGGCATTCCCGGGCTACGAGATCACCTCATTCCGCAACGGCAGCAGCGGCGTGATTCGCGGCCTCGAATTGGCCTACCAGCAGCAGTTGCAAATGCTGCCCACGCCTTTCGACGGCCTCGGCGTGCTCGCCAACATCACGTTTGCGGACAGCAAGGCGGACTATCCCACGCGCGCGGGCGAACATCTCGCATTTGTCGGTCAATCCGATCGCGTCGGCAACGTCGCCCTGACCTACGAAAAAAACGGCTTCTTCGTGCGCGTCGCGCTTAATTTTCGCAGCGAACGCTTGCGGGAGGACGAACCGCTCGGAGGCGACGCAATCGAAGATTTTTGGATTGATGACTTCAAGCAACTCGACCTCACGACGAGCTATCGCATCACCAAGAGCCTCGAGGTGTTCGCCGAATTGCTCAACCTCACCAACGAGCCGTTCCGCGTTTATCAAAAGGGCGGCAACCTCTCCCCGGCCAAGCGCCTCGTGCAGTTCGAGGAATATGATTGGAGCGCGAACTTTGGTGTGCGCTGGAAACTCTGAACAGTTAATCCCAACCCGTAAACTTGCGGGGCGGATTTTAGCCCGCCTTGCTGCAATCTTCCCATCATGAAACGAACCGTTTTTGCCTGTTTGTTCACTATCGTGGCGACAATCGCCTTTGCCCGCGAAATCATGCCCGATGCCGATGCGACCAATGTCGCGGTGCGGCCGCGCGTCATCACCGAGCCCGTCAAACACGACACCGACGACCCCGCGATTTGGATCAATCCCGCCGATCCCGCGCAAAGCCTCGTCATCGGCACGGACAAGGACGCTGACGGCGCGCTCGTCGTCTTCGGTCTGGACGGTCGGATTCGCCATGATCTCTCCGTGCGCGGACTCGTGCGGCCCAACAACGTGGATATCGTCCGCGGGGTTTTGCTCGGCGGCGTGAAGACCGACATCGCGGTCGTGACGGAACGATTGGCGCATCGCCTGCGTGCCTATCGTCTGCCCGACATGGCGCCGGTGGATGGCGGCGGTATTTCAGTATTCGCGGGTGAGCGCGCGCGCGACGCCATGGGTATCGCGCTTTACACGCGCGCGACAGACGGCGCGGTGTTCGCGATCGTGAGCCGCTCGGATGATGGCGCGCCACGCCGCGGCTATCTGCATCAATATCGTCTCGTGGATGACGGCACCGGCGTGTTGCGCGGCGTGTTCGTGCGGGCGTTCGGCCAGTGGAGCGGAAAAAAGGAAATCGAAGCCCTCGCCGTCGATAGCGAGCTCGGTTACGTTTACTGTTCGGACGAGGGTTACGGTGTGCGCAAATATCACGCCGACCCCGCGGCGGAGGATGCCGAGGACGAACTCGCCGAATTCGGCACGGCCGGTTTTGCGCGCGATCACGAGGGCATATCGATCTATTCCACCGGTCCGGGCACCGGCTATATCTTGGTCTCGAATCAGCAAGCCGACACGTTTCGCATCTTCCCGCGCGAGGGCGCGGCGGACAATCCGCACGATCATCCGCTCATCGCCAGCGTGCGCGTGGCCGCGATGGACAGCGACGGCAGCGAGGTGACGGCGGCGGAATTACCGGGTTTCCCCGGCGGATTGTTTGTCGCGATGTCCACCGACCGCACGTTCCACTTCTATGCGTGGGACGACATTGCCGCCGCCGCCGGCCTGCCGAAGCTCGCGAAAGAGTAACGCATTCGGATTGAAAAGGTAGCGGTGGGCACCAGCGGGACGACGAGTCACGGCTTGCTGGTGCTCGCCGCCACGAGAGATTTGGAACTGTCACGTATTACGTGACACTTTTCCGTCACGCATAAATCTACGTGATATTGCGCAAGTTTGCCTTGTGACCGGGGCGGGTGGTTGCACGCTGGGCGGCGATGCCCCGAGTTCCCCTGTTGCGATTGATGCTTGGCGTCTGCCTGGGCGGCAGTCTGTCCGCGGCGGAACCGACGATGGAAGTCTGGCGCAAGGTCGCCTCGTATCTCTCGAAGGAGGCGCAGATCGAATTTAACGCCTTGCCGGCCGCGGCTGGCGTCGCGGCGCGGCGTGAGCGAGATTTCTGCGCGGCGGTCGTGCAGCTCGATCAACAGTCGTTGAGTGAGGCGCGGCTTGATGAGGTGGAGCAGCGTTTGAAGGCTCTGGTCGCGGCGGAGGGCAACGACACGATCGCGCGGGCGGCGCGGTTTTTGCTGGGCCGCATGGCGCAACTTTACCGGGCGAATCCGGACGTGGGGCTCGCGGCGGAATATTTTCGCGGCTTGGTCGAGCAACCGGGAGCGGATCGCTGGGGCGACGCGGCGCGAATCAAGCTCGCGGTGTTGCGGGCGTATGTGCTCCCGGCCGTCGGCGACGCCGCCGCGCGCGTGGCCGCGGTCGAGGCGTTGTTGCCCGCGGCGAAGGATCCGGTGGTGGTGCGCGATCTGCACCGGGTCGCCGCGCGCGCCATTATGTTCTATAATCTGCCGCCGGCGGCCGCGCTGCGCCACTTGGTGGCGGCGGACGCGCTCGGCGGGCTCAGCGGCACGCTCGGGGCGGATCAACTGGTGCAGATCGGCGAGCTGGCTTGGGACACCGGTGATGCCGCGCTGGCGACGCGTTATTATGAGCGCTTGCGCGCGGAGTATCCGCGCGACCCGCGCATTTTTTTAATGGATCAGCGCAATGCGGGGAACCCGGTGCCGCACCGATCTGAGGCGTTGCATGGCCGCTAAAAAGCTCAAGACATGGATCGCGCTGGGCCTGCTCGCGGCGGCCTACCTCGCGACGCTGATGATCGTGTTCACCCGGCCGGGCGCGGCGTTGTCCACGGATGATCGCGTGGTGATCCGGGTGACGCACTGGCAGATCGAGGCGGGCCCGCGGGAGGCGTTTGACGCGTTGATCAAGCGTTACGAGGAGATCAACCCCCGGGTGCGGGTGGAGCAAGTCGCGGTGCCGGGGGCGGTCTATAATCAGTGGTTGCGCACGCAACTGATCGGCGGCACGGCGAGCGACATCATCGAATTCGGCCAGCACATGCAGGGGATGAATGACGTGCCGCCGCGCTTCTTCGCGCCGATCTCCGACTACGTTGAGGAACCCAATCCCTACAATCGCGGCACGGCGCTCGAGGGCGTGCGCTGGCGCGACACGTTTCTGGATGGCCTCAACTCCCCCGACGCCTTCATCACCAATCTCGGCAACTATTACGCGGTGACACAGTGCATGCTGAGCATGCGGTTGTTCTATAATCCCGGGCTGTTGCGCGAGATCACCGGCAGCGCGACCCCGCCGGCCACTTACACGGAATTGCACGCGCTCAACGAGAAACTGGCGCGATACAACGCGGGCAGGGCGGAGACGGTGGCGCTGCTCGCGGGCAGCCGGTTCAACAGTTACATTTTGCTCAGCCCGCTGCTCACGCGCGGGGCTTACGACGTCACATTCGGGATGGACCGATTCCGCGATCATGGGCCGGTGGCGATGGATGCCAGTGTGGAATACCTGCGCGGCGCCTGGGATTTCCGGCGCCCGGAGATGCTCGCCGGCATGAATATCATGCGCGAGGTTTCGTTGATGATGCGGCCCGGGTTTCAACAACTGGAACGCGACGCGGCGGTGCAGGATTTTCTGCGCGGCCGCGCGCTCACGGTCGCGACCGGGACATGGGACGCCACGAGTCTGCGCACGATGGCGCCGTTTGAATTGGGCGTCACCGAATTCCCCTGGCCGACCCGGCGGGACGGGGATAACGCGCGCTATTTTTGGAGCCCGTTTAGCGAAGGCGGCGGCACGACGGCGATGGCCATGTATGTGAACAAGGCGAGCCCGCACCAGGCCGAGGCCATTGATTTCCTGCGGTTCATCACGAGCGTGGAGGGCAACACGATTTTCTCGCACACGAGCGGCTGGTTGCCGTCCGTGCGCGAAGTGGAAGCGCCCGAATACGCCAAGGTTTACCTGCCGCACTTCGAGGGATTCGTCGCGCGCACGAATTTCACGTATGGGTTCGGTTCGGAGACCCGCGATCTGTGGGAAAGGCAGGCCTATCGGCTGACAGCGCCGCAAGGCAGCGTGGAGGATTTTCTCAACGCGCTCGAGGCGGGGTTTCCCGCGGCTTTGCTCCGCGATGTGCGCACCAACATGCGCAACATGACCATCAGTCTGCGCCGCGACATCACGCCGCTCGCGGCCCTGGCGGTGCTGGATGGGAGGGACGAATTGAATGAACGTGAACGGCATTCGCTGGCCGAGCGGGAAAGCAATCAAACCATGATCGAGGCGAAGCTTTACGAATCTGTCGCCGTGCTCGAGCGCGGCCGCGACGTGGCGAAGTGAGGCTCACCCAAGGTAGGAACGGACCGCCGAGCCGTCCGCGTCGGAGTGGCTTCCTACCTGTTCACTGAGGCGGGCCTGGCAGTCCCGCCCTACCTCGGGCGAAGATAAGAATCATGCGCCATGGGCATGCTGCGCTCGTCTTAGATTATCGCACACGATCGCGGCGGCCACGCCGGCGTTGAGCGATTCCGCCGCACCGTAGCGGGGGATTGTAATATAATACGTTACAAACGTTTTGACCGCGGGGGAGAGACCGCGGCCTTCGCTGCCAATCACGATGACGGCGTCGCGCAGCGGTTTCAGATTGTGCACGTCATCGCCGGTGAGATCGCAGCCGAGGATCGGGACGCCGTCGGGCACATTGGCGAGGGCGCCCGGCAGATCGGCGGTGTGCGCGGTCACGCGCGCGAAGGAGCCCTTGCTCGCGTTGATGACTTTTTGGGAAAACAAATCCGCGCAGTCCGGCGAGAGTAACACGCGATCGAACGCATACCAGTCGGCGATGCGCAGGAGGGTGCCGACATTGCCGGGATCCTGCACGCCGTCGAGCGCGAGAGTGAGCCCGCGCGCGAGCCCATGCGCGGGCAGCGGGGCGCGTTTGATGCGGCCAAGCGCGAGCACGCTGGTGGGCGTGGAAAAGTGGCTGGCGCGGGCCATTTCCGCCTCGGTCACATCGTGCGCGCGCGGGCCATGCCAGGCGGCGGTGGCATAGATTTCATCGAAGGCGAAACCGGCCGCCAGCAGTTCGCCGACGACCTTTTCGCCTTCGATGACGAACACGCCCTCCGCCTCGCGGTTTTTCTTTTCGCGCAGCGCGCGCAGGCGTTGGAGCTGGGCCTTGGTGAGCACGCGGTCGAGGATTCACGGCGCAAACCGCGGTGCAATCCTTCTCGTGATTGCATCGCGAGGCGGAACTCTCCAGCGTCCGACCCTCGTATGAATAACCGACTTGGCTGGGGCATTTTGAGCACAGGCCGCATTGCCGGAATTTTTGCCACTGGAGTGGCGCGCTCTCAACACGGTCGCCTGGTCGCCGTCGGCAGTCGCGCGCAGGCGAGCGCGGAACGCTTCGCCCATGAGTTTAACGTGCCGCGCGCGCATGGCAGTTATGAGGCACTGCTGGCCGATCCCGACGTGCGGGCGGTGTATATCGCGACGCCGCATCCGCAACACGTCGAGTGGGCGATCAAGGCAGCCGAGGCGGGCAAACACATTCTCTGCGAAAAGCCCATCGGCCTCAATCACGCGGAAGCGATGGTGATGGCCAGCGCCGCGCAGGAGCACGGCGTGCTGTTGATGGAGGCCTTCATGTATCGCTGCCATCCGCAGACGGCGAAGATCGTCGAGCTGGTGAAAAGCGGCGTGTTGGGCGAAGTCAAACTCGTGCAGGCGGCCTTTGGTTTCAACGCTGGCTTCGATGCGAAGTCGCGCCTCTGGGCCAACGAGGCGGCGGGCGGCGGCATCATGGATGTGGGCTGTTATCCGGTTTCGTTGGCGCGGCTGATCGCGGGCGCGACCACCGGGCAGGCGTTTGCCAATCCGGTCAGCGTCACCGGTGCCGCGCAATTGCATCCAGAGACCGGCGTGGATGTGGTCGCGGCCGCGACGTTGAAGTTCGCGAGCGGGCTCGTCGCGCAAGTTTCGACGAGTGTCGGTGTCACGCAGGACAATTCCGCGCGCATTTACGGCACGACCGGGATGCTGCATGTGCCGTCGCCGTGGATTCCGCCGAGCGAAGGCACCGACGCCTTGGTGCATCTGCACCAGGACGGCAAGGTTGAGGACATCGTGATCCAAACCGGCGCGCACCTCTACGGTCTCGAAGCTGATGCGGTCGCCGCGGCACTGGATGAAAATCGGCGCGAGGTGCCGGCCATGAGCGTGGCCGACACACTCGGCAATCTCGCGACCCTTGATGCGTGGCGCGCCTCGGCCGGATTAACCTTTGAGCAGGAAAAACCGCAGAACTTTACCCACACGCACGCGCGCCGACCGTTGCGCAAGCGCGCGGCGGGGCTGATTCCGCAGGCGCCGATCGCGGGGTTGAACAAACCCGTTTCCCGGCTCGTCATGGGCTGCGATAATCAAATCTCGCTGCCGCATGGCGCGGCGATGTGGGACGATTTTATCGAGCGCGGCGGCAACACCTTCGACACGGCCTACGTCTATGGCGGCGGCTTGCAGGAAACGCTGCTCGGCTGGTGGCTGCGTCATCGCGGCAACCGCGAGGACGTCGTGGTGATCGCGAAGGGCGGGCACACCCCGTTCTGCAATCCCGGCGACATGCGCGCCCAGTTCCACGAATCGCTGGAGCGCTTGCAGACGGATTACGCCGACATCTACATGCTGCATCGCGACAATCTCGAGGTGCCCGTCGGCGAGTTTGTGGATGCGCTTAATGATGAGGTGAAGGCGGGGCGCATCCGCGCCTTCGGCGGTTCCAACTGGTCGCTCAAGCGCGTCGCGGCGGCCAATCGCTACGCGCAGCGCAAGGGTCTGCAGGGGTTCAGCGTCGTGAGCAACAACTTCAGCCTCGCGCGCATGGTTGATCCGGTGTGGGGCGGTTGCATTTCGTGTTCCGATGTCGAGTCGCGCCGTTGGTTGAAGAAGCACCAGTTGCCGGTGCTCGCGTGGTCGAGCCAAGCCCGCGGGTTTTTCACCGAGCGCGCCGGACGCGGCAAGCATGACGATGCCGAACTCGCGCGCTGCTGGTATAGTGACGACAATTTTGAGCGGCGCGAACGCGCCTACGCCCTGGCGGAAAAGAAGGGCGTCACCCCGATCGCCATCGCGGCGGCGTATGTGCTCGCGCAACCGTTCCCGACCTTTGCGTTGATCGGTCCGCGCCAACTCAGCGAGACTGTCAGTTCGCTGCCATGCCTGGGCGTGATCCTCACACCGCGCGAAGTCGCGTGGCTCAACCTCGAACGCGCCAAGCCGTAATGAACGGTAGATAGGTAGGGGCGGTTGTCCTCAACCGCCCTATCGTTTTCTTGGCCAAGGCGGAGGCATTGGGGGTCGTTTGACCCCGAGGATTTTCCCCGCGAATGGCGCGGATGATCGCGGATGGGGGTCAGCATAGGGTTGGGCCGAGTAATCTAATATTTGTGTGATCTACCTGTTCGCTGCCATTTCTCCAAGCTGCGTTGGTTGGAAGCAAATAAGCGGTTGGAAGGAGTTCACCCGGCGGGTGAAGGGTGATTCACGTTCCCGACGGCGGGCGGGTGCGCTTGGCGGTGACCAATTGTGCCCACATTGTCACTGCGTTCCAATGCAGCTACCGTGGCCGCGCTAGAGGGCGTAGCCCGAAAGCGTGGCTTGGGGTGTGAAAGATGCGTCCGAGCACATAAAAAAGACCCGGCCCAATGGGGGCCGGGTCTCGAAAACAAAATTATGCTCGGCGAACCGATCAGCGGTATTCCTCGCCGGTGACGGCGTTGATGATTTTGTAGTTCTCGACGTGGTAGTTGAGGTCGGCGCGGAAGGCGAGTTTCACGCCGTGGAGCGACTCCATGCGCAGGAGCAGATCGGCGTCCTCGCTGCGGAGGCGTTCGAGGATGCCCGGGTGCACGAGCACACGCAGCGAATACTCGGCTTTCTGGTCGCGCGCGGTGAGGCGGCGGATGATCGAGGACAGTTTGCGCTGGAGCTCGACCGACATGGTCGTGGCGGACTTCACGATGCCGCGGCCGCGGCAGTAGGGGCAGTCGGTGTAGAGGTTGGACGAGAGCGACTCCTGCTGGCGCTGGCGGGTCATCTGCATGATGCCGAGCGTGGAGATGGGCAG
>JADLBI010000259.1 GCA_020847775.1 Opitutaceae bacterium | reverse complement strand
TCCACTGAGTGTTGCGCGCACGACGATGTTGGGATACGTCGCCTTGACGGTCAACGGCGCGAGATGGACGACGGCTCTGTCTTCTGGTGCGGGCGCATTTTGACCCCAAAGGATAGCCTGCGCGAGAATGAACGCGACACATCCATAGAAAGCCCCCTTCGCTCTCATAGTGTGTGACGTTGCAGCGTTCACTGGGCCTCGCCGTTGATGGTGAAATCGGTCACTCCCCCATCAACGAACGAGACCGCCAAGGTCACTCCTGGAAGGTCGGGATCTGCCCCGGTGGGGTCTGGCATGTCTGTTGCCGTGCGATATTCCAGATTACCAACCATGTCGTCGTTGACTGATCGCTGGGAGGCCGCTTTCCACTTTTGCACACTGCGTTGCAGTGGATCGATTTTGGGCACGCGGTAGAGTGGCACTTCGGACACCGCTGCACTGGGATAGAAATTGCGATAGCCCCATTGCACATGGCGGCCGTCCACCAGTGCTTCGATGGTGTCGGGGCGGCCCAAGGCCATGTAAACCATTGCCAACGTGTAGCCCTGCTCGATTATGCCCTTGCTGACGCTCGATTGTAACGACGGCGATAGCGCGGCAAACTCGGCCTGTTGTTCAACTATGCGGTTTTGTTGCGACGTGGTGGTATTGCAGGCCGTTATCCAGAGCAACGGGAACAAAACCGCGGCGCCGCGCAGGTAACTTGAGGCGTTCATGGCGTGGCCTCTAACGCATGTTGCAGTTGGACAAAACGTGCCTGTTCGTCGCCTTCAGAAAATACGCTCAAGCCGCGAGCAACCAGATTGCGCGCGGGCTCCGTGCGACCTTGGCCCAAGTTTAGCAAAGTCGCGGCATAGAGGATGCGAAAACGCCGGGGGAAGAGACGGACACTCTCGTCCACCATCTCAAACTCCCGTGGCGTTAGTTTCACGCCATAGCGCAACCAGGCCTCGCAGAGCCGTTCGTGAATGCCAGGCAAGGCTGGTGATTGCGCATGTGCTTCGCTCAGCGGTTCAAGTAAGGCCGCAATCGCCTCGGGCGGCGCATTGTCGTGTGGATAGGTTTCGCGCATCCTCGTATAGGTGATGCGGGCAAGTTCAGCATAGACGCGTGGATAAATGATTTTGGCCGCAGCGGCTTGTTGTAGCCATGGCTCCGCCGCGATATCGTCACCCGCCTCGCACTCCAGCAAACCCAGTTCAGCCATGATTCGCGGATCGTGGTCTTGGCTACTCGATAAGCGCGTCAGGGTTTTTCGGGCCTGCGCGATATAGCGCTCGGCAAACATCGGATAAACCCGGCGCACGTAGGGAATTTCCAGCCGCTCCAATCGCCCTTTCAATTGAGTGACTTCAGTCACAGTGGCTTCGCGAAACGTTATCGCACCGGGAGCAGCGATGCGGGGTGGCGCCAGGTAGAACGTGCGCTTGACCGCCGTGGGCAAGTATCGGCGCAACGCCTGCTCGGCCTCGACGTAGTTCAGACCGAAGCAGGTTTGAAAGACGCCTTCTCCGGTTTCTGCGGCGGCCAGCTGCTGCACGAAATGGATAAGCTGTTCGCGTCGATTGGGCTGTTCATTTGGGTCAAGCGCCCAACGGACAAACAGGGTCGCTTGTGCTTGGCGCAGTGCCACGGCCTCGGCCCATCGTTCGCGACCTGTGCGGCGTCAAACAATTGATCCAGCGGAGAGAGTTCCACTTTGGTGCGTGGGGTCTTTTGTAGTTTCTTCGTTAATTCGTCAGACAGCCAACGCATGGGGCCCACTGAGATTGGTGCCGCCGTGATACGTCCCCACGCATAATTCGGCGGATTGCGCAAGGGTTCCGACTCCAGCTTGGTGGCGCGGTAGATCGCGTTGATGCCATCAATAAACCACGTTGGCAAAGCGGGCATGCGCAGGGCCATGACTTCATTAACGTAGTCCGCCGTGAGACTCATTCGGCTGAATTCAAAGCTTTGTTCATTCAGGATGCACAAGGTCACATCGGCACTACCGTCGCTGAATCGATAGTTGGTCAGGCCATGCACCCGGCGTGCCCGGCCCGTGCCCTCGCCTGCCTCAATCGAATCTAGGATTTCACGCGCGATGCCGGGCTGATTGGCCTCATTGTAGAGCACATAAGTGCCCGGCGCATCAAATTGAGCCTGCAACTCGATCGGTAACACAGTGGCCAGCATCTGGCGCAGGTGCACATGATGCTCGATCAGCATCTGTGTGACGAAATCGGAACAGCGCGAAAGGACCTTGAAGTTGCCGATTTCGGCGTAACTCCAGGTTGGCTCTTCATAGGCTTCGCTCACGGTATAAGGTGGCAATGCCACGATTTCGTTCAGTGGAACTGCCTCCAACGTGATGCGTCGCGTTTTGGCATCTTGCACCGCCATGATACCAGTGCCGGCCAAGATGCGCTGCAACGCCTCTAGGTCGGAATAGCGGCCCTTGATCCCGTGAGTCACGATTCCTCGCAGTGCATCGGTTGAAAAAACAATTGGTTCTTTCGCGTGTTGCGCAAATTCCGCCAAGGTCTTTTCGGCAGGACCGGCAGCAATGTCGAAGTCACGGCTCAGTGCAGAGGCTACGTTGCTGGCCATGTAAAATGCGATTAGGAGCAGTCGCGGGCCGCCGCGAAAAATGAACTGAAATAAATGCAGCACGTCTATTAAGACGCCTTCGGTCTCGTGGCGGTATACAACGGCCACGAATTTATATTTCTACGAGGAGCCCTCCGGTTGAGATCAACGGGCTTTGATTTCAATCACGCCATCGTCTCGAATCCGACTCGTGACCGGAATGGCCACTTCGATTAGCTCCCGCAATTCGCCTACATCATCTGCAACGCAAACCCCCGTAAGACGCAACTTGCCCACTTTATCATCTTCCAAGAGAATACGGATCGACTGCGTTCGATTAAAATAGTCGACGACTTGCCGCAGCGGCGTGCCGTCGAGCAGCAGTCGTGGATGGCGCCACTTGAGTTGGGTTTGCATATCTTGGTCCGTGAGGCTCTGCAGAGATAGAGCGCCAGCCCCCGTCCGTATTACTTCGATTCCTAGTCCTTCGCCAAGCATGACGCTTGAGGAAGCGCTGTTTGATTCAGCATCCGCTGCCGCTACGATGTGGGCATCGACGACGACTTGCCCTTCGGTGACTAGCACATTGATCGCCGATGATTCTGCGCGCACCGCAAATTGCGTGCCCACGGCTTTAACGGACACGTGCCCCGCGGTCACGACGAACGGACGTTCGGGATCTTTGGCGACACCGAAATAAGCATTGCCAGAGAGCAGATGGATCCTCCGTTCGGTCGGGGTATAGGCGATTTCGGCTTTGGCGGACGGTGCCAATTCCATCCACGACCCGTCCGGCAGCTGGCGCAATTCCGGACGCACCACACGCATGACTTCACCAGCATCAGCCGTTATGGGCGTTTCGTCGAACGCGTCCGACGCGGTAGGTGCGACGTCGAATTGCGCGCGATTCGTCGTCGATGGAACGACGAT
>JADLBI010000258.1 GCA_020847775.1 Opitutaceae bacterium | reverse complement strand
GAATGGTGACACAGATGCTCCGCCAAGAATTCGTCTGCGGGTCGGTGGTGTCGGTCGAGTCAGACTCACCCGAGTACAGCTCACCAACGGCATCACTACTTTGCGCGCGCGCGAATTTAATCAATGGATCGAACTGGGGTCCAGCCCCACCACGGGCTGGCCCAAGCTCAAACAAGAGAGTCTCTACCAGCCGCAGCTCCGACCCATCTGAGTAATAAAAAGGCGGCCGGTTTAACCGGCCGCCTTGGTTTAAGCATTTACTTGCGGACTGCTTAGAAGTCGTAACCCACGCTGAGCTGCATACGGCGCGGCGTCTGCCAAGCCGTCGGAAGCATATAGGTGGCATTGCGCGTGCCCGAGAGATCGAGCTCGGCGGTTTCGACGCGCTCGACCACCGTCTGGAGGTTCATCACGTTGAAGATGTCGAGCTGCAACGTGAGCTTCTTCTCCGCCCAAGCCGGACGGTAGCTGAGGCTGAGGTTGTTCTCGAAGAGCCACTTCATGCGACCAGCCGCGCCACGCGACACTTTGTAGTAGTCGGAACCATATGCGGTGCCGACCACCGGGTCGTTAAACCAGCCGAGCTTATTGAGGGCGCGGCCCGAGGTGTAGCGGAGGTTGGTGCCCAAGGTCAGCTCGCTGGTGAGCGCATAGCTGCCGAAGAACTTGAACGCGTGACGGCGATCATTGGCGAGGTAGCCGTAGGAGCCGATCTGGAGGGACGGGGTATCGAATTGAATCGTGATACCGGCATCGTCCTGGTCGTTGTCCGAGAGCACCCAGCCTTCGGTGTTACCGTAGTTTTGCGACCACGTGTAGGAGAGCTGGGCGGCCCATTTGCCATCCCAGATCTTTTCCACCAAGAACTCCATCGCGACATACTTGCGGATGCCAGGTGTGTATTGGAGCTGCGCCGCCGTCAGGGTCACGGGCACAACACCATTACCATCTTCGAAATCCCAAGCGGTTTGCATACCACTGCCGGGGTTGCCGAGGACATAGTGGTTGTAGCCGGAGAAGTCCGCGCCCGCGATGCCAAGGTTGTTCTTGGCGTAGTCGGTCAAGGCGTGGTCGATGATCATGTCATCCATGGTGGACAACAGTTCGCGATAGGTGCCGCGAATGCCGACTCGGTAGTCCTTGTTCAAGGCATGATCGATACCGACGATATATTCGTCCTGATACATCGGCTTGATGTTCTTGTCCACGATGGTGTCGCGATCCGGAATACTCCCATCGGAATAAACGGTTTGCGTGCCAATCTTGGCCCCCTTGACCGGTGAGCCGTCAGCGTTGATGCTGGTCAGCACATAGTAGTCTTGGGTGAAGAGCTCGCCACCGGAGAGGCGGACGTTGGTATTGGAGGCCACCGGCATATGGTAACGACCATAGTTGGCGTAGATTTTGGTCTTTTGGTCGCCAAAGAGGTCATACGAAGCGCCGACGCGGGGGGCCAGCTGGTCGTCGATCTTGATGAAGGACTGGCCGGCCTTGTTGAGGTTGTTAAACGACTCGTTGCGCAAACCGAGGCGGAGGAGCAGGCGGTCGTCCATCAGCTTCACGTTATCCTCAATGTAGTAGGCGTCCGAGTTGACGTCGAAGGCACCTTGTACCTGATAAACGCGATCGCGCACCGCTTGGGTTACGCCGGCGGGCACCACACCACCGGAGAGACCGGCACCGGGGGTGACGGACACATAGCGGTAGTAAATCCCACCGGAATAGGAGGTATTGTCGTTGGACGTGTTGTTCTCGCGGTCGAAACCGGCGCGGAGCGTGTGGTCTCCGAGCAGCGAGAAGGTGTAGGTCAAGTCCAAGCGCATGGATTCGCGGGTATCCAAACCGGCGGAGACCAACGAGGAACTACCCGACAGGGTGCCACCGCCGCCCGCGCGGGCGTCGATAACGAGCGGAACCGTGTCTTGATCGCTCAAGGTCGAGAGAGTGTTCTCGCTCTTGCCCCACATGGCGGACAGGGTGAGGTTGTCGGTCAAACTGCCGATATAACGGGCGATCTTAACTTCGCCACCCAACACCGCATTGATGTTCAGGGGGTTGGTGCCCAGATCAGCTCTGGATGCGAAGCTGTAGTCGGTATCCCGGTTTTTGGTGTCAGATTCGTTCTTGATGTAGGTAACCTCAACCGTGTGGCCGGGGAACACGTTGGCGGTCAACTTGCCGAGATAGAGCGGATCATCCAGTTTTTGATGCCGAATACGATTGCCCGAGGAGATGACGGTGGTCGTCGCGATGTCGCGGGCATTGTATAGGCCGTAGAAGAACAACCGGTCCTTCAAGATGGGGCCACTGGCATAGACATTGACGTCGAGCTTGTCGTAAGTGTCCGCTCCATTGTAGTTCCACACTTGGCCGGGCGTGCCGGATTGGTTGGTGTAGAAAATGTTGGGACGATCTTCGAAACCGGCGTCTGGAATATAATAAACATTAAATCCACCCTTGAAGGCGTTGGTGCCGGTTTTGGTCGTGGCGTTGATCACGCCGCCGAGCGAACGGCCGAACTCAGCCGAGTAACCGCCGGTTTTGACCTCGAATTGGTTGTAGGCCTCGAAGGGGATATCCATCGGGTTGGTGCCGGTGCGGAAGTCGCTGAGGTTGAAGCCGTCAACGAAGTAGGCGTTTTCCGCCACCGAGGCGCCACCGAAGGAGGCGAGGTTGCCGAAACCGGGGTCGCCCTGCACTGTGCCAGGGGCCATCAATGCGACGTCGGTCGTGTTGCGGGCAACGGGCAGCTGCTTGAGCTGGACCGCGTTGAATACTGTGACGGATTCCGTACGGCTGAAGTCAATCGGATTGAACGTCATGCCGGTGACCTCGAATTTTTCGAGTTCAACCACGGCATCGTCGCCGAAGCTCGCATAGGCAGTGGAGGCCAACGAAACTTCCACCATGGCTTCACCCTCCTGACCCGTGGCGGTTAGCTTGTAACGGCCCGGGGGCATGGATGACATGGTGAACGCGCCGGAGCCGGAAGCCACCACGGAACGGGTGTAACCGGTTTCAACGCTGACGGCGGTGACGGTGCTACCCGCACCCACTTTACCGGCGATGTTGCCGGTGGTGTTCGTTTGAGCATAGCCGGTGTCGGTGACCACGAGGGTCGTCAACACGGCTAGAGCCGCAAATGCGGCGAATCGTTTTGCGTAATTACCGAGCAAAACGCAGCGGTCCAACAGGGCGCGGAAGCTCCACGCCTTCCAGTCGGGAAGTGTGTTCATAGTTCAGTTGTGTGTTGTGTTGTTAGGTAAGAGAGCGGCCCATGCCGCATGTTCTCTTGTTTATGACAAAGGCGATTTCCTGGCCGGGAAGCAACCAAAATTCTCGCCCCGGGTGCATACCCTACCGGCGGATCATCTCAAGCAACCCCTTGGCACATAAGGCGCAACGCGGGGCGGAGCGCATGGTCAAAGCCGTGACTTGAGCTCTCTCGCGTGAGCCAGAGCCGACTCCACTCTGTCTGCGAGCACGGTAAAATGTCCCATCTTGCGCCCCACCCGAGGTTCGGCCTTGCCGTAGAGATGCAGCTTGGCACTGGGATGCGCCAGCACCGACGGCCAGTTCGGCTGGCGACTAGTGCGACCATCGACCTCGAACCACGCGTCGCCGAGAATATTCACCATCACGGCGGCGGAACGTGCGGCCGGTTCGCCCAAAGGCAGGCCACACACGGCGCGAACGTGTTGCTCAAATTGCGAGGTCGCGCACGCATCCAATGTGAAATGCCCAGAGTTGTGTGGCCGCGGGGCGAGCTCGTTCACCAACAGTTCGCCGCCGGTTGTCAGAAACAGTTCCACTGCGATCAGGCCCACGACACCCAGCTTGGCCGCGATATCACGCCCCAACTCCTCGGCCTGCCGCGTCACCGCCGGCGGCACCCGCGCGGGCACAATCGAAAAATCGAGGATATGATTGGTGTGGATATTCTCCGCGATCGGAAAAGTCCGGCAGTCTCCGTCCGCGCTGCGCGCCACCACGACCGACAGCTCGGATTGAAACGCGATGAAGCGCTCCACGACGGCGCGTTGACCGGCGAATTGCCGCACCGCCACCGCGATCTCGGCCTCCTGTTTCACTTTTAACTGACCCTTGCCGTCGTAGCCGAAATCGGCGGTCTTCACCACGCAAGGCAGACCGACCTCGCGTATCGCCGCCGCCAAGTCGCCATCTGCCGCCACGGCGCAAAACCGCGCATGAGGAATGCCGTGGTCCCGCAACCACGTTTTTTCGCGCCAGCGATTCTGGCAAATCTCCAACACCCGCCAATGCGGATGCAGTTGCGTCAAATTCTCCGCTGCGATTTGCCGCAAGGGCTCGGTAGGGATGTTCTCAAACTCATAGGTCACCACGTCGCACCCGCGCGCGAATTCCCGCAGCGCCGCGAGGTCGGTGTAGGGCGCGTTGATCTCCCGGTGCGCCACGGCACCCGCCGGGCAACCCGCCTGCGGTTCAAACACCTGCACGCGGTAACCCAGTGTCTGCGCCGCTTGTGCCAGCATCCGGCCAAGTTGGCCACCACCCAAGATGCCGATGCAACTGCCCGGAAGAATCATTGCCATATCGTAATGCCAGAGCCCGCCCGCCGAACCGCAAGCCAAACTCTTGCCTGGCTTACGGCAGT
The DNA here is from genome assembly GCA_020847775.1 of Opitutaceae bacterium. GTDB lineage: Bacteria > Verrucomicrobiota > Verrucomicrobiia > Opitutales > Opitutaceae > Cephaloticoccus. Next base: position 1,063 of record JADLBI010000258.1, on the reverse strand, counting down.
TTGGCCTTGAGCACCTTGGCGGTTTGCGCCGCGCGATGAGATTCCACGGCTTTTTGGATCACGCGATCGCCGCCCGCCAGAATCTGCGCGGCGAAATGCGCGGCGTTGATCGCTCCGGCCTTGCCAATCGCAAACGTCGCCACCGGCACCCCGCCCGGCATCTGCACGATCGAGAGCAACGAATCCATGCCCTTGAGCGCCGCCGATTCCACCGGCACGCCGAGCACCGGCAGCATCGTCATCGAAGCCGTCATCCCCGGCAAGTGCGCCGCGCCGCCGGCTCCGGCGATGATTATCTTGAGCCCGCGTTTGGCCGCGCCGCTGGCGTAGGAAACAAGCAGCTTCGGCGTGCGGTGCGCGCTGACCACGCGTTTTTCATACGGCACACCGAGCTTCGCCAGCGTGTCCGCCGCGTGCTGCATCGTCTCCCAATCCGAGGTGCTGCCCATGATGATTCCGACCAACGATTTTGCCATGGCCGGAATCATTGCGGCCGTCGCGCCGCTGTCACTTCCTAAAACCAACCCAGCCGGAACGATTCAGTTGGAAACCACGAATGGACACGAATTCACACGAAAATATGTGCCAACCCTCAACGCGGTGATGACGCGCACGCCATTCGCTTCACCGCTTGATGATGAGTTTTGAGAAGATCTTCGATCTGTTTTCATTCGTGTGAATTCGTGTCCATTCGCGGTTAAAAACAGGCTGCGGATCAGAGCAGCGAAACACCCTTGGGCATCCGCACGATCACCGTGCCGGCAATCTTGTCGTGCCAGCTCTGCCGCTCCTTGTCGAAGGCGACCCAGACGAAGCCGAGGCCGATGACAAAGAAGGAAAGAAACGCGCCGAGGCAGCGCACCAAGGCCACCGTCCAATCCACCGGGCGGTCGTCCAAACGCACGACCTTGAGGCCGCAGACGATGCCCCCGATGGTGGTGCCGCGCAGCGCCCAGATCACCACATGGTAAACTGCAAACCAGAGCAGGAATAACCCGCTGCTGTGGGTTAATCCGGCCACGATGCCGATGATGACCGTATCAAGCGCGGTCGCGAGCAACCG
>JADLBI010000257.1 GCA_020847775.1 Opitutaceae bacterium | reverse complement strand
CCGCGATCTCTTTGGCGGATCTGGCGACGGAGCAGATTTTTTCATTTGGTGAAACCGAAACGCACAACCTGCACCGACAACGCATTCAGGAAATGTTTTCCGCCCGCGGCATCCGGCATCGCGCGATTCGGCGGGTGAACGGTTCTGAATCGCTGATTGCGATGATCGCCGGCAATCTCGGCGTCTCCATGGTGTTGCCCATGGGGCGACATCAGGAGCATATCGTCTACCGGCGCATCAAGGAGGACGGGGAGGACTTGGAGGTCAGTGTTTCGGTCATCTGGCGCAAGACCGGGGAATCGCCGATTGTGCGCGGCTTCGTCGAAATTCTGCGCGAAGTCTGCCGGTCGTTCCGGGCACGCAAACGGACAGCCTGAGCCTGCGGATTTTCAATGTTTCCCGGCGCCAAGGCCGGCGAGCAGTAGCAGGAGGACGAAGGCGTGTTCAAAGCCGGTCACGGAGATCAGGTCAGGTTGGTGCCGGGCAGGAAGTCCGCCCCACGGAATCCCCGTTGCAGATTCTCCACGGTGGCGAAGGCAATCTCCCGCAGGGCCTCGGCGGTTAGAAACGCCTGATGCGAGGTGACCAGGACGTTGGGGAAGGTGAGCAGTCGTGAGAGTTCGTCATCCTGCAGCACCACACCGGAAAGGTCTTCGAAAAACACGCCCTCCTCCTCCTCGTAAACATCCAGCGCGACTCCGCCAAGCTGCCGGGACTTCAGGGCCTTGATGAGCGCGGCGGTCTCGACGAGTTTGCCGCGGCTGGTGTTCACCAGATAAGCGCCGCGCTTCATGAGGGCGAGCGTGTCGGCGTTGATGAGATGATGGGTGGCCGTGGTGAGGGGCGTGTGGAGCGAGACGATGTCGCTTTGGGCGAGCAACTCATGGAGGCTGGTGTAACCGATGCCGTGCGTCATCGCCCAAGCGCCGTCCGGGGCGACGTCGCAAGCGAGGACCCGGGTGTCGAAGCCGCGAAAAATCTGGGCGACGATGCGGCCGATCTTGCCGGTGCCGACGATGCCCACGGTCTTGCCGTGAAGATCGAAACCGACGAGACCGGCGAGCGCGAAGTTGTGTTCGCGCACGCGATTGTAAGCGCGGTGGATCTTGCGGTTCAGCGTGAGCAGCAAGGCGATGGTGTGCTCGGCGACGGCGTGCGGGGAATAGGCGGGCACCCGCGTGACGGCGATGCCGACTTCGCGCGCGGCCAGCAGATCGACGTTATTGAATCCCGCGCAGCGCAAGGCGATGTGTTTCACGCCCATGGCGGCGAGTTTCGCGAGAATCGCGCGATCGGCGCGATCGTTGACGAACAAGCAAACGGCAGCGGATCCACGCGCCGTTTCCACCGAAGCCTCGGTCAACCGAAACTCGAGCAAGCGCAGTTCGACCCCGGTTGCATTGGCGAGCATGGCGCCGATGTATTCGCGATCATAGGGCTTGGTATCGTAGAAGGTGACGACGGGCATGGTGGTGACGCTGAGGGAGAATCCGACGCGGCGCGATGCGAATACTCAGCGCAGTTTTGCGCAGGCGGCGTGGCGCGGGCAGGTGACGAGGTGGTCGTTGACCAGGCCGGTCGCCTGCATGAACGCGTAGATGATGGTGGAGCCGACGAATTTGAAACCGCGCTGGCGCAAGTCCCGGCTAAGCGCGTCGCTCTCCGCCGTGCGCACCGGCACGTCTTCCGGGCTGCGGCGGTGATTGACGATGGGTTGGCCGCCGACGAAGGCCCAGAGGTAGCGGTCGAAACTGCCGAACTGTTTTTGCACGGCGAGGAAGGCCTTGGCGTTGGTGATGGCGGCGGCGATTTTTAGCCGGTTGCGCACAATGTCGGCGTCGGTGAGGAGGGCGGTGACTTTGTTGTCGTCGTAGCGCGCGATCTTTCTGGCGTCGAACTGGTCGAAGGCGCGGCGGTAGTTTTCGCGTTTGTTGAGGATGGTGGACCAGCTCAACCCGGCCTGCGCGCCCTCGAGGATGAGCAGTTCAAACAGCGCGCGGTCGTCATGCAAGGGCACGCCCCATTCGTGGTCGTGGTAGGCGATGTCGGTTTCCGTCTTGGGCCAGGGGCAGCGGCGTGGAGCGGCTTTCATGGGGATTCAAACCGGTATGTCGGGCGGACCACCCAGTGTCAGCAACCATTGGGCCTGACTGGACAAACGTCGCGTCACTTCACATGCTGGCACTGTAATTAATCCCCTTCACATGAAATTCCTCCAGTTAAAATTCATCCCGCAGAGTGCCGATTTCGGTCTGCTGCTGCTTCGTGTTGTCGCCGGTCTCACCCTGTTGCTCAACCATGGTTGGGGCAAAGTCATGAACTTCAATTCCTACAGCGAGAAGTTTTTGGACTTCCTCGGGCTGGGCAGCACGGTCTCGCTTTCACTGATGATCTTCGCCGAGGTCGTTTGCGCGGCGTTGATCACGGTGGGCTGGCTGACACGCTTCGCCGCGCTGGTGATCGCCATCGGCATGGGCGTGGCGTTCTTTGTCGGCCACGGCATGAAGCTCTCCAATCCCGGCAGCGGCGAACTCGCGCTGATTTATATGGTGGTCGCGGCGACGCTCTTCTTTTCCGGCCCGGGCAAAATCTCGGTGGACAGCAAGCAAGGCGCAGCCTGAAGGGCGACTGAGTGAAGGTGTAGGGCGGGATCGCTGATCCCGCCCCGCACCTCAGCGCAGCCGGGCGAAGCTGTTTTGGAGGAGCTGCAGATCGCTCGCGCCTTTAGTTTTGGCGCGGGCGCGTTCGATGAGACCTGCTTCGAGGGCGTTTTTGGTCGGGCGCAGCGTTTCGTAATATACGCCAAAGCGACCGGGCCAGGGTTCGAGCGCGAGCTTGGCGGCGGCGAGTTCATCGGTGGGATCGTGGCGCGTCTCGTCCTCCGGTGTGCCGTCGTTTTGTTTGAGATCGATGGTGGCAAACGCGCCGCCTTTGCGCGGATTGGCGGCGTCGAACGAGCCGGCGTTGAACTCGACGCATTCGGATAAAATCTCGACCACGGCGAAACCGGGATGGCGCGCGGCGCGCTCCATCATGTCGATCATGTGGTTGACCTGCGTGGCGTGGCTGCGGGCGATGAAGGTCGCGCCGCTGTTGAGTAGCGTGCGCATGGGGTTGATGGGCTGGTCCATCGCGCCGGTGGGATCGGTCTTGGACTTGAAGCCGACGGGCGAGGTGGGCGAGGTCTGTTTCTTGGTCAGGCCATAGACAAAGTTGTCCATGATGACGTAGGTGAGATTGACGTTTTTGCGCGCGGTGTGGGTGAGGTGGTTGCCGCCGATGGAGAAGCCGTCGCCGTCGCCGCCGAAGACGAACACATGCAGGTCGTCGCGGGAGAGCGAGATGCCGGCGGAGAACGGCAGCGAGCGGCCGTGGATGTAATGTCCGCCGTGCGTGTTGACGAAGTAGGGGAAGCGCGAGCTGCAACCGATGCCGGCCATGGTCACGATTTTTTCGTGGGGCAGTTGCAGGCGTTCGAGCACGCGGTAAAAAGCGGCGAGCACGGCGAAGTCGCCGCAGCCGGGGCACCAAGTCGGGTGGTCGGCGGTGAGCGCTTTTTTGGTGAGTTTTTCCGCTGCGGGGCTGGGGAGAATGGCGGTCTGGTCCATGGGAATCAGGATTGGAGGTCGGAAGGATAGGCGGAGACCGAGGCCGAGGCTTCGCCGCAGAGGCGTTTGACGCCGTCGATAATCTCGCGGGTTTTATACGCGAGGCCGTCGGTCTTGGTGATGCTGCGAATGGCGGGGTTGGCGTAGCGGGCGCGCAGCAGCGTGGCGAGTTGGCCGTAGCCGTAGAGGCCCTGATCGTTGATCTCGACGACGAAGATCTGGCGATAGCGCGCGAAGATGCGTTCGAGGCCGGGCGGCAGCGGGTTGAGATGGCGCAGATGCAGGTGACCCGCTTTTTCGCCGCCGTCGCGCAGGCGGTTGACGGCCTCCTTGACCGGCCCGTAGGTCGAACCCCAACTGACGAGCAGGATGTCGCCCGCCTGATCGCCGTGGATTTCGGGGCGGGGGAGGGATTCGCCGTAGGCTTTGATCTTATCGCGGCGGCGCGCAGTCATCTTGGTGTGCAGGGCGGGGTTGGCCGTGGGGTGGCCGTGTTCGTCGTGTTCCAGACCGGTGACGGTGGGATATTTGCCGGAGGCGATTTTCGCGCCGGGGGGAGCGTGGCGGGTGACGGCGTCGAGCGGGTAGGGCTTAAAGTCTGCCGCGCGCGTTTCGAGATGGAGCGTGGCGGGCTGCACGAGCGCGGCCAGATCGGGTTCATCAAAGGCCTCGATGCGGGTGGCGAGGGCTTGGTCGGTGAGGATGATGACGGGCACGCTGCATTCGCGAGCGGCCTTGGCGGTTTCCAGCGCGAGGTAAAAACAGTCCTCCACATCACGCGGCGCGAGCACGATGCGCGGGGCGTCACCGTGGCTGCCGTAAATCGCCTGCAGGAGGTCGCTCTGCTCGATGTTGGTGGGCAGGCCGGT
>JADLBI010000256.1 GCA_020847775.1 Opitutaceae bacterium | reverse complement strand
GGCGAATTGTTTGAGTCTCCCCATCTTCCCGGAACTCACGGATGCTCAAGTCGAGCAGGTGATCGCCAGCCTCAACGCATTCAAAGCGCCATGATCGACGGCGTGCGGTTCAAGGTCTGCGGAGTGACATCATTCGTGGACGCGGGCTTTGCCGACAAGTGCGGGGCCGATTACCTCGGCTTCAATTTGTATCCGCAGTCGCCGCGCTATCTGTCGTTGCGGCAATTCTCCGCGATGGCGAAGTTGCTGCCGCCGCGCAAGAAAGTCGCCGTGGCGGTTGAGCCAAGTCCGTCTGAGCTCGTGGAGATGCAGTCGGCGGGCTTCGACTGTTTTCAGATTCATTTCCGTCCTGAGCTGGGCGAAAAGACCATCGCCAGTTGGGCTGAGATCGTGGGGTCTGAGCGATTGTGGCTGGCCCCAAAACTGCCGGCCGAGCTGGAAGTGCCGACAGCCTGGCTCGATCATGCCAACACGATTGTGCTCGATACCTTTGCCAAAGATAAATTCGGCGGCACCGGCCATACCGGCGATTGGGGCAAATTTGCGCGGCATCGCGAAAAATATCCGCAAGCCCAGTGGCTGTTGGCCGGCGGCTTGAATCCCGAAAATATCGGCGACGCGCTGCGGGCCAGTGGCGCTCGCTTTGTCGATGTGAACAGTGGCGTCGAATCGGCTCCGGGCGTGAAAGACGAAACGAAGCTTAGGCGGTTTGCCGTCAACCTACGCCGCGCGCGCTCCGAGTGACGCCTCGTGCTCGAGCAACCAGCGCTTGATCGCCTCGCCGAACGCGAAACCAGTCAGGGCGCCATCAGCGCCGATTACGCGATGGCAGGGGATGATGAGGCAGATGGGATTTGTGGCGTTGGCGCGACCGACCGCGCGGGCCGCGCCGGGTCGCGCGAGCTTTTTCGCCAACGCGCCGTAGCTCGTGGTGCTTCCGAAGTGAATGCGTCGCAACGCCCGCCAGACGCGTTGTTGGAACACAGTCCCGACAGGTGCCAGCGCCAAATCAAAACTTCTGCGGCGTCCATTAAAGTATTCCTTAACTTGCTCCCGCGCAGGTGTTAACCGGAAAGTGTCACGTATTACGTGACACTTGCCCAAGCGGCGGAGCAGTTGGGGGGAGGAGCCGAAGGCGGTGGCGACGACGGCGTTGTGCTCGTTGACGGCGATGCTGAAATAGCCGAGTGGGGTAGCGAAGGTGTCGATGTAACAGGTCATGTTGGTTGGGGTTGGTTGAGTTGCCAGAGATGGGCGGTAGCCAAACTGCGATAGGGCGCGAAAACGCTCATGAGTCGACGGGTGGCATCCACATCGGGGCGCTGTTCAAGCTTGAATAGCGATTGCAGGCCGCTGGTCACGCCGGTGTCGCCGTAGGGCACGCAATCGGCGAAACCGAGTGCGCGCATCATCAGGTAATTGACCGACCACGGACCGAGTCCGCGAATGGCGAGCAAAGTGCGCTCGGCGCGCGTGGCGGAAAGCGAATCGAAAGTGAGTTTTCCATCCACAATGAGGCGCGCGGTATCGATAACATAAGCGGCTTTTTGCCGGGAGAATTTAAGCGCGACCAAGTCGGCGGACCGCAATGCGGCGACATCGGCGGGCGCAGGCGGTGCGATCAAGCCGTTGGGCAACCGTGTGCCGGTGAGTTCGATCAACCGGCGGCGAAGCTGGCAGGCGAATGGGAAATTAATTTGTTGCCCGATAATGGCCCAGAGCAGGCCTTCGAACACCGAATGGGTCTGGCTGATCCGCAGCCCGGCGCGACCGCGGACGAGGCGCGCGAGTCCGAGCTTTTGGCTTAATCGCGCGAAGCCTTCGGCGTCCTGGTTCAAGCCAAGCAAACCAATCACAATCCGATGCGCGGCAACGGCGTCGTGTGGTGCGGTGACATGAACGCACTCTGGACTTAAGCGGACCGAAATGACCGCGGGCTGATCGCCAATGCGGACCGCGCAACTGTAGTGATCGTTTTCCAACCGTTCCGTCACGCTATGGATGTCGCGGGTTAGCGCGCGGCGCAGATAAGGCAGAGGGTAACCGTCGGGCAATTGCACCGTGAACGAATCGACTTGCGGGAGCTTGCGATAGTCGCCGGGCGTCAAACCCGTCAGACGGCGGAAGTGATCGTGAAAAACCGACAACGATTCAAAACCCGCCTCCAGCGCGACCTCGGTCAAGGGGGTGTTGCCGGCCAGCAACGCTGCCCGCGCGTGAGCGATGCGCGCATGGGCGAGCAGATCGGCGGGAGTTTGATGGTAATGCAGACGGAATAGTTCAAAAACCCGGCTCGCACCGAATCCGGACCGGCGCACGATGGCCTTGGCGTCACAAAATTCTTTTGTTCGCGCGCGAACCAGTCCGACCAAGGTTTCAATGGACTCCAGCACCGGATCGGCCCCCGCTGCGAAATCATCGGGGTGGCATTTTTTGCAAGCGCGCAGACCGGCGGCCCGGGCGGCATCGCAGGTGGGGAAGAAGCAGACGTTTTCGCGCTTCGGCTTGCGCGCGCCGCAACCCGGCAGGCAGTAAATCCCGGTGGTGAGCACGCCGAGAAAAAAGCGTCCATTGTAGCTGGCGTCGCTCGCCAGCACGCGGTCATACATCCGGCTCTCCGTCATTCGCATGGTCGCAAGATAACACATCCAGCGCCCGGAGTCGTCCGGATTTCTCCGGTGCAATTTTTACGGACGCTGGACACCGCAGCGGGTGTGCGCATGATTACGGGCATGTCCGCCATCTACGCCCAACTTCGCGCCGATATCATCACTGCTATGAAAGCCCGCGACGCGGTGGCCACCACCGCGCTGCGCACGGCTGATGCCGCGATCAAGCGCGCGGAAATGGACGGCAATGCGTCGATCGATGACGCCCTCGTGATCGCGACGCTGCGCAAAGGCGTGAAAAACCTGACCGACGCGAACACGGAGTTTGCCAAGGCGGGCCGTGATGATCTCATCGCGGCGAACAAAGCGGAAATCGCCTTGCTGGAAAAATACCTGCCGCAGGGGCTTTCGGCGGACAAGCTGGAAGCGGTGGTGAACGAAGTGATTCAGGCG
>JADLBI010000255.1 GCA_020847775.1 Opitutaceae bacterium | reverse complement strand
GGGTCGCCCCGGTCCACCACAGCTCCAAGCCGATCGGAAGAACCAGACCGAACCCCAGCAGCGCGGCCCACCAGGCAAGGAGGCCGCGCGGGCTGAGCTCATCCGCCACCGCCGCGCGCCAAACCAGCAGGCCGCCCAAACCGAGGGCGAGTGCTTGGAAATTTATTTTGTTGGCCCCGCCGATGATCAGCGCCGCCAGCACCAGCCAGAGGCGGGGCGAGCGCCAAGCGCGCGGGCCCGGCGGGTCGATCAAGCCGAAGACCACGACCGCGAGGCAAAGCAGGCCGAGCGGGTTGTAGAAAATAATCACGTGCTGGGCGAACCCTGCCAGCGTGAACGCCCCGGCCAGCAACGCGGCGAGGACAGGGCCGAAACGACGCCGCAGCAGGGCGAAAAGGGCGAAGCAGCCGCCGAGACTCAACGCGAGCCCGCCCCAAGTCAGACTGAGGTAGCTACGCCCGGCGAGCTGCTCCACCAAGCGCGGCAACACATAACACGCGCTTTGCATCGTGGAGCGGAAATCGGTGTAGGGCTTGAGACCCGCCTCGATCTTGCCCGCCGCCGTGATCATGGACGAGTAATCGTAGAGATCGCTCAGGATATCGCGATTGCGCAGCCAGATGGCCGTGGCGGCGATCAACACGAGCAACAAGACCGCCAGCCCTCGCGCCAACGGTGGGCGCGGTTCGGTGGGGGGTGAATGGGGCGGGGTTTCGCGCGGCAAGACGGCGAGCAAGGCGACGCATGTGAATGGAGACAAGCCCGCTTTGGTAAATTGTCTGGGCCACCAATGCCCCGGCTAAACCAGGCGCTTATTTGCCCGGCTTAAAACCGCTGGCCAGCAGCGTGACGAAATGCGGCTCGTTTTCCTCGTGGGCGACGGGGCCAACCTCGACTTGGGTGAACCCGGCTTTTTTCAAAAACGCATGCAGCGTGCTTTCCTTGAAGCCGAGCCAGACATCGGCGTAGAGCTCGTGGGCCTTTTCGAAATTGTGCTCGTTGAGGTCGAGCACGAGGAGTTGGCCACCGGGCTTGAGAATGCGGCAGGCCTCGTTGACGGCGGTCTGCGGGTGTTGGGCGTGGTGCAGCGCTTGGGAGAGGATCGCGAGATCGACGGATTGGTCGGCGAGCGGCACGTTTTCGATGTCGCCGAGTTTGTAGGCGAGATTGTCGAGCCCGTTCTTTTTCGCGAGCTCGGTGCCGACCTCGACCATGCGCGGCGAATTGTCGATGCACCACACCTGTTTGGCCCGCCGCGCGAGGAGCTGCGACACGAGGCCTTCGCCGGCGCCGAGATCAGCGATGGTGATGGCGGGGGTGAGCCGCAGGGCGAGATGCCCGATGGCCTCCCAGGAGCGGCCGGGGCAGTAGTTTTTGCCGAGACGCCCGGCGATGAGGTTGAAATACTGTTCCTGCGTGCGGCGGCGTTTTTGCAGGGTGCGTTCGAGGTTTTCCCGGTCGGCGGCGAGCGCGGGATCGGACTGGACGGCGGCGAGCGCGGCTTGCAGCAAGGCCACTTGCGCGGGCGGCAAATCGGCGCGCAGCGAATAGAAGGCTTTCTTGCCCTCGCGGCGGTCGCTCACGACGTCGGCCTGGCGCAGCAGGGCGAGTTGGGACGAGATGCGCGATTGGCCCATGTCGAGGACCTCCTGGAGTTCGGCGACGGACAGTTCCTCGCGGCTCAACAAGGCGAGCAGGCGCAGCCGGGTGGAATCGGAAATGACTTTAAGAATGTCCCAAGAGGCGCTCACGTCCGCAGAGGCTGGCCGGGCCGCCGCGCAAATGCAATGCCGGGGCGAGCGTGATCGGGCAGACGGAACACCACGCGCGCCCGCTTGTGGCTACTCCAATCAAACCAAAACAAGCCGCCGCGGCGGTATCGAACCTGCCGCGCATGAAAAAGGCGGGGTGCAGCGCCCCGCCTTGATGAATGCAGCGGCGTTACCGCTCAGAGCGAATCCACGTAGCGCGCGATGGCGGCGATGGTGTAATTTTCCTCGTTGTTGCCGGATTTGACGGTGACGGTTTCGCCAACCTTCTTGCCCAACAGGGCTGCGCCGAGCGGCGTCTTGTAGGAGATAATGTGTTTCTCCGGGTCGCCGTCCCAAGCGCCGAGGATGGTGTAGCGGGTGCTGCCGCCGGCGCCGTTGAGAGTGACGATGGTGCCGGCGCTGGCCTGCTCGGTCGTGGCTTCGGCGAAGTCGGTGATGCGGGCGCGGGCGAGCTCGCGTTCGAGCAGGGATTTCTGCGCCATGAGCACAGACTGGTCCTGCTTGGCCATCTTGAATTCGGAGTTTTCCTTGAGATCGCCGTGCTCGCGGGCGGTGGCGATGGCTTTGGAGTTCTCCGGGATTTTCTTGGAAACGATGGTTTCGTATTCCTCGCGCTTGCGGGCATGACTGGCGCGGGAGACGAGGAGCTGCTCGTCCTTGCCCTCGGCGTCGGCCGCGACGAGCGACTGGATGCCGGGGAAAAGTTTGATAAAGCGGGCGAGGAGGGATTTTTTGGTGAGCTCCTCGAAGCCTTGGTTGAGCATTAGGGTGTTGGCGAGGTCGCGCGCGGTCTCGGGGTCGGCGGTGGCGAGAAGATCGCCGATGAGGTCGGTGTCCTCGCTGAGAATGTCGGCCAGCGGGATGCGGCGGGCGGTGGAGGCTTGGAGCGCCTCGTAATCAATCGCG
>JADLBI010000254.1 GCA_020847775.1 Opitutaceae bacterium | reverse complement strand
GTTCTACCCGGCGCAAAATCGCGACGATCTGCTCCGGCGTGTGCTTTTTTCCTTTGGGCATGCCTGGGTATCCTTTTCCTTGCCCAGACTCTCATCCGCAATGGCCCAGTTTCCCTGCGTCAGGCCACGACTACGTCGGAACCTATCAGGAGGCGGGCAAAGTGCGTGACCACCGCGCGGACTCATATCGAATCGCCGAGTGGGTGATCATCGATCCTCGCGCGTCAGTTGCATTTCGATTAAGCGATCAGACCGATAGAACTTCTGGCTCGAAAAGATCGCCGAAGTCCAAACGGTGAATCGTCATTGCCCTCCGGTATTTACTGAAAGCCTGTGCCGCTCTCGGTTTCCCCCGAAGTTCTCATTCATCCGGATTTATCGGTCACCTTCCCCCGCTGCATAGGATGGCTGACGCCTTCTTTCACAAACGCCTGGTCTAGCTTCTGGTAGAGCTTGAGGCCTTTCCTGATCTCAAGCTGGACGCTGTCGTAAATACTTTCAGCGATGACTCGGATGGCGTTTTGCTCTTCTCGCGTGAGAATTGGATAAGCAAATTCGCCTTCGCAATGGTGTGCCATGATGCGCCGTTTTCGCTCATTGAGACATTCGCTTTCACCGCCTTCGCTACAAATCCTCCGCAGGTGATCTTCCCACGATGGAAATTTCCCACCCTGTGCTCGTCTCGAGGAATTGCAGGGCGAACATGCAGGGACCACGTTTCCTGGGTGGTGCAATCCGAATTCAGAACGGTTGAACATGATAAGGTGTTCAATTGTTGGCTTCTCGGTTTTCTTGCCGCAGTAGGCGCAGCATCCCGAAAAAACCTCGTGCTTGATTTTCGTCCAGTCTGCCTTCGCTTTGCCTTGGGATGTATTGAACGAGCTACCCCGATAAAATTCGCCGACCTTGGTAAGATAGGCCCGCACTGCGGTATTTGCTGCGTCGGAATCAGTGTTGTATATGGCCATTTCAAGAGGCTGACGGCTGACTGGAATTAGGCATCCATATCAAGAAGCCACGCTGCGGTAACCCCAAGCGCTCGTGCCAACGCACGAACTTCGTAATCGCTCACGTAGCGCCGACCAGTTTCAATTTTTGCGATCCCAGCTCGGTCGATGCCCACTCCTCGTGCAGCAAGACGCCCTGAAAGGTCTTCTTGGGAAAGCGGCATTTTTTGACCTAGGCGAGCCTGCCGCACACGTTTCCCAATAATATTGTTACTGTTCCGAGCGATGGACACGATCAGAGAGTATCATCCAATCAGTAAGCTTGTGTTCCATTCTGGAACGTCGGCACACCACCCACTCATACTTTGCTAACCTCGCGGGAAAAGCATTCACGCCTCCGTTTCGAATCGGGCAACTCGCGCGACAGTTTTCGCGTGTGTGCCGGATTGGTCGCTCAGCAACTGCAAAAGCAGCAAAGCGATTCTGGAGGAATTCGGTTATGCTCGGGATGGCCAGTTCAAGCTCTACTGCACTGTTTCGACCCAGAACATCAAGTCGCAGGGATTGACACTTGAGTTAGACGAGGCTCGGCGATGGATGCAGGAGCGATTCGCGCGAACGCCCGCTCGAGATGTTGCCGTGTGGCGTCTTGAAACGCTTGAGCACAGCCTTTCCACGAAGCACCGAGAGACTTTTTGGATAGACGTCGAATCGATGCGGAGGGGGAACCGCGAGTTCTTCCAACTGAAGTCGGTCATTCACACGCGCAATCCCAACCTGCCCCAGCTTGAACGTATGCTGGGCGATGGATCGGTGAGGACCATCTCATTAAACGAACTCCCACAGGGGGCGCGCATGAAAGGGGGCCTTTGTTCAAGATCGCCCGACCACGAATCAGAGAATTGTTCTTGGGTGAACCCGCCACCTACGAACTTCGGTGATATCCTTGGACGGGCTTCCTCCAGCAGTCTTCGCGTCGATCACGAAGCGCGGGAGACCACGGCTTGACTCGGCTTACGTAAGGATTTATTTTCCACGTATGAAAACCAAGCTCACCTTGTATGTGGACCAGGCCGCCGTCAAACGGGGCAAGCTGTGGGCCCGCCGACGCAAAATCCCCCTCTCCCGTGTGGTCGAGAACCACCTGAACCGCCTGACCGCGGCCGATGCCGGTGATCGCTTTCTGGCCAAGTGGCAAGGCGCTTTCAAACTCGACCCGGTCGCCCTCAAGGATGAGCGCGTGGCGGCCATTGTCGCCAAGCACATGCGCTGACCATGCGCCCGCTGCTCGACACCAACGTGTTCGTCGACGTGGCCCTGCGCCGTCCGGGATTGCATGAGGCCAGCGGGGCGGCGTTGGCCTGGTGTCTCAACCATCCCGGTTCCGGTCTGCTGGCCGTCCACTCGCTGGCGACCTTCTCTTATCTGGCCGGACGGGGGGCGGGGTCGGCCAAAGTGCGTGGCTTCATCGCCGACTTGATCGAGGGCATGGACATTGCCCGCTTGGACAACTCTGAGGTCAAACGCGCACTCTCCATGCCCATGACCGATTTCGAGGACGCGCTGGTGGCCGCAGCGGCCGAAGGCGCGGGCGCGACCCACATCGTCACCCGCAACCTCGCCGATTTCCGCCGGTCCCCAGTCAAGGCCGTGACCCCGGAGGATTTCGTCCGCCTGGCCGCCAAAACCTGACCGGCGCGGCTGCACCACCCATCCCCGTAGCAACTGGCTTCACGCCGCGATCATTTCCAGCCCCGACCACCTTCGACGGGGTTTTGCATTGTCCGCTAATCACGGCTTGGCTTTGGCCTGTCGCTCCAGCCACTGCTTGGCCCCGGTATGACCGGCCGCAGCCGCTTTCTCCAACCATTCGCGGCCCTTCACTTCGTCGTGCCGCGCGCTTTTTTCTTCCATCAGCACGGCCCCCAGCATCGCCATGCCGTGCACATCGCCTTTCTGCGCCAACGCCAGAACTTTGGCGTGGGCTTTTTGCTCATCACGCGTGACGCCCAACTGGCCGGTCATCAATACACCGACCAATCGCGCCAATGCGTTCTTGTTGCCCGCATCACTGAGTTTCGTGAGCAGTCGCACATAGTCTTCGGCTGTGATCAAACGCATGTCCCGGTTCGCGCCAAAATTGGCATAGCTCGATTCATAAGCCTTGATGAGATACACCGCCGCGCCTTCGTGGTTCTGCTCAACGGCGCGCCAGAGCAGGGCCACGCCTTTCTCGCGATCCCGCGGCACCGCTTCACTTGCAATCAGCAGCGGCGCCACCTCCCCGATGGCGGTCACGTCCCCGGCTTCGGCCGCGGCAAGGTGCGCGTAGAATTTTTCATGCTGCTCCCATTTGGCCGCAAAGGCGGTGTTGCGGGCGTCAGCTTGAATCCGCCATTTTTCAATCTCTGCCGCATGCGCTTCATCCGGCGGCAACATCAATGCCAGCCAGACGATCGCGGGAGTGTCCCCGCGACCGGCACTTTCCCGATAAAGCTCAATGCACGTGGCGGCAGGCGTATCCGGTTTCCATTTACGCAACAGCTCCGCATAGCCGCGCGCCGCCGTGGCTTCGCCTGCTTGGCGCGCCGCGTTGAAATACAGTTCCGCCCGCCAGGGGTTAAACAGGACGTATTGGCCATCGAGCACCTCGAACGCCATTTCGAGTTGGGCCTTCGCCTCGCCCCTTTCAGCGCGAGACTTGACGTCCACCAGCGCCTTCACGCGGCGCTGCGCCGGCGTCTCGGCGCTGACCTTGCGGCGGCGTTTGCCCTCGCCGGCATAGTTGCTGCCGAAGTCGCGCAACCTGATTTCAGGCATCGGAGTCGGCCCGCGCCTCGGCCCCGGCGATCCCGCCGCCGCCACGGGTTGATACCGCATCAATTCCCCTTTCCCACCATTCGCCACAAATCCCGCCGGGCCATAAACCAACCCTTGCGGCTCCATGTTCCAATTGAACAGCGCGGTCCAATTGCGCCCATCGACAGATCGGAAAAATGTCGTCGGTTTGTCCCATTCGTCGCGCCCCGCCAAAAGGAAAAAACCCGCGCCATAGGCCAGCCCATGGACAATTTTGACCGGGCTTTCCGCCACCGACTGTATTCCGCCGCCAGTGCGCACGCGCATGGTGAGGCTATCCAACCGCGGGTTGACGATCGTCACTTCACGGTCATTGCCCGAGGCGAACAACACGTCGAAAATTTTGGCCGTGCCCATGCCTCCTTCCGCCTGCCACCAGTCGCCATTGTCACTGGTGAAATACCGGCCGGTGTGGTCCACCAAGTGCAAGCGGTCCGTGCCCCGCCAGGCAAACGCCGGGTCCGGTTTGGCCACCTGCTCATCCCACATCGTTTCACGCACATCCTTGCCGCCGGCGTAATCATAACGGCCGTGCACAAAGCCGCTGTGGACGCCGAGAATTTTATGCAGCGACCAATACCGGCCGCGCCAGACCGCCGCCTCCGGGCGGGCGGCGTTCGTATAACCATACGGCGTCCATGTCTTGCGATCCACCGAGTAGGCCGCCTCGGTGCGCTTGTTGGCCGCCACCCAGCGTTCGCCATCGTGAATCACATGCGTCACCGCCACTGGCGTGGCTGTCTGCACCATTTCCCAGTCGGTCAAATTGGCGGAAAAATAAATCCGGCCCTCGTCTCCCGGCATCACGTAATAGCCGTGCACAAACCGAATCGGCGCGAAGGTGCCCCTGAACACCGCCGGTTTGGCCACCGCGGTCAGCGCCCGTTGCGCCGCCGGAGGATTCCGCACCTCCGCCAAGGTGAGCACGCGCAGCACACCGGCCTGATCAAATGCCAGGTTACGCATTCCCGCCTCACCCAACACCCAATGCGCACCGGCACCGGGCAACTTGCCTAGCGCTTCCGGCTGGGCCGACCAATCGCGCCCATCGGGCGAAAATTGATAACGGTCATGCCAATCGATTGCCCACCATTCGCCACCGCCGAGCCGCAGGTCGCCATCGCGCAGCTTGGGCAGGTTGTCGCTGCCACCGTGAATTGGTTCCCAGTTTTTTCCGTCAACGGAATCGTATCGGCTCCCCACCCCCATCACCACCCAGCGATCCGGCGCGCGGGCCAGCATCGTGAGCTCCGGTTCACCCGGCTGCGGCTCGGACTCAAAAACGGTTTCCCACTGCGCGCCATCGGCCGAGAGCAAGACCTGCGCCCAATGATATTCAGTGCCATCGGCATCCATCTTCGCATCAATCAGCAACGCGAACTCCTTCTCCGACGCCTGTGCCGCGAGAATCTGGCGGTTTTCACCGAGTTCAATGGCCTCGACCACGCGCCACGCCTTGCCGTCGGGTGAAAATCGCGCCTGCGCGTAGTCGGCGATCACAAAACCCGCCGCGTTGCCCAACGCGTGATGCCACTCGCCTGCCAGATTCGCGTTTTCAATCGGTCCGTTGCCCGCGAGCGAGCCGACGGCCACTTGATTATTGCCCACCCACAGCACCCGTTTGCCATTCGTCGTCATCGCAGCGGGCTCAAAATCCAACCGCCCCCACTCGCGCGGCGTTTTTCCGGCCTCCAGCACATGGACGTCGGTCGTCTGGCTCTGTTGCCAGCCGACCCAGCGCGTCGCATCGAGTGGATGAACCACCTCAATCAGATCCGCAACCGCAGCGGATTCTCCGCGCGCGATGACGGCGGATAAAAGACTCATCAAACCCAAGACCAGCTTACGTAGTGTCACTCTCATTACAAAGATCAACCTTCACCCTGACTTCGCTTGGTCAAGTGCTTGTTGTGATAGGCCGCTTCTCCACCCATGAAAGCAAGCTGATCGACCGGCGTCGCCAACAGACGAAGCCCGGTGCCAACAGGCCGATGATCGCGGCATACGTCGCCGGTTCCGGCACCGCGGGCACCACCACCACTTAAAGAGCGCGCCGTATTGATGACCGGAGCCCCCATCCAACCCAAAGCGCACCAAACTCAACACGATTTCACCCGGTGTGTCCGCCATAAGCAAATCCACCGCGGTGCTCGTCTGGGAGCAATCAACGGCCTGACCTTTCTCACCACCAAGCGAAACCACCCCGAACATTTATTTCGACAACCGGACTAAAAACCGCCTTGGCTCACCGTCCAGTTTCCGCAGCCCTTTATGAAAACACTTCGCATTCTTATCGCCCTGTTCATCACTTCCGCTCCGTCCGGAGTCTTGTTTGCCCAGGCTCCCGCCCCCGCCGCCGAGTCTCCCGCCGCCACCGACCTCGCCGCGCTCCTCACTCAGGTCAAAGCCAAGCTCAACGCCGGGGCCGACACCGCCGATTTCGCCGATGAGGCCAAGGCCTTTGACGCCCTGCTCGCCAAATACGCCGACAACACCTCCGAAGATGTCGTGAAAATCGCCTACATGCAGGCCACCTTCACGATGCAAATCCTCGAAGATAACGTCAAAGCCAAGGAGCTGCTCCTCGCCCTGCAGGCCAAGTATCCCGACAGCGAAGGCGCCGCCGCCGCGAAGAAAGCCCTCGCCTACCTCGATCGCGCGGAAGCTGCCGCCGCCCGCAAAGCCGCCCTCATCGGCCACGCCGCCCCCGAAATCAACTTCACTTGGTCCACCCGCGATGGGCTGACCAAACTCTCGGACCTCAAAGGGCAAGTCGTGGTGCTCGATTTCTGGGCCACCTGGTGCGGCCCGTGCATCCGCTCCTTCCCGAATGTCCGCGAGGAGGTCGCCCATTTCAAAGGCGCGCCCGTCACCTTCCTCGGCGTGACCAGCCTGCAAGGCCAGGTCTCCAACCTTGAAGCCAAAGCCATCGACACGAAGGGTGACCCCGAAAAGGAAAAATCCTTGATGCCCGCCTTCATCAAAAAACACGACATGACCTGGGACGTCGTTATCAGCGAACAAGACGTGTTCAACGAAGCCTACGGCGTCACCGGCATCCCGCACCTCGCGATCATCGCCCCGGACGGCACCGTGCGTTTCGCCGGTCTCCATCCCGGCGATCCCGCCTCCGATG
>JADLBI010000253.1 GCA_020847775.1 Opitutaceae bacterium | reverse complement strand
GCGATTGCAACACCGGCTGAGTCATAACCGCGATATTCAAGGCGCTTCAGGCCCTCTAGGATGAGGGGGGCTGCTTTTTGCTTACCAGTATAGCCGACAATTCCGCACATAGATGAATGATTTAAGTTGGCGAAGCTACCCAAGGTCACAAACTTCGCGCAAGGCAATAGGCTGATCTTATGACGACTCAAAAGCGCGTGTTGGCAGTAATCATGGGTGGTGGCCGGGGCACCAGGTTGCATCCATTGACAATGGAGCGTTGCAAGCCCGCGGTGCCACTTGCCGGTAAATACCGGCTGGTGGACATCCCCATCAGCAACTGTATCAATTCGGAGATCAACCGCATCTTCCTGCTGACACAGTTCAACACTGCGTCATTGCACCGGCACATTCAGGGCACCTATCACTTCGATCCCTTTGGCGGCGGCTTTGTGGATATCCTCTCGGCGGAGCAGACGGAAAAAAGCGCAGATTGGTATCAAGGCACGGCCGACGCCGTTCGGCGCAACCTGATCCACTTTCGCAATTTCAACCACGATCTCGTGTTAATCCTGTCGGGTGATCAGCTCTATAAGATGGACTTCCGCGAGATCGTAGATGCCCACATCGCCAGTGGCGCTGACGTGACTATTTCCGCGATTCCGTTTCCCGTCTCCAAGGTCGAGGGGCTCGGTTTGATGCGGGTAGCCGATGATCTTTCGATTACAGAGTTTGTCGAGAAGCCCAAGGATCCAGCCGTGATCGCCAGTCTGACCTTAAGTGAAAAAATCGAACAGCGTCTGCATTCGGCCAGTGGAGAGAAACACTGCCTCGCCTCCATGGGCATTTACGTGTTCAACCGGCAAGTACTGGCGGATGCGTTGGACAACACCATGACTGATTTCGGCAAAGAGGTGATTCCCAGCCTGCTTGGTCGCAAGAAGCTTTTCGCGCATATCTTCGAGGGATACTGGGAGGATATTGGCACCGTGAAGGCGTTTTTTGAAGCCAACCTTGCGCTGGCCCAACCGCTACCGCCCTTTAATTTCTTCGACCCCGTAGCGCCAATTTACACACAGGACCGCTACTTGCCGGCTTCCAAGATCAACCGTTGTGAGGTGGATAATATCGTCGTCGGCGATGGTTCGATCATTAGCAATTGCCGACTGAAGCACTGCGTATTCGGCATCCGTTCATTTGTGGCCGACGGCTGCGATCTGGAGGACGTCGTCCTAATGGGTTCGGACTATTACGAGACCGACGAGCAAATGGCTCACAATCGGGAAGTTGGGCGCCCGCACTTTGGCGTGGGTAATAATTGCAAGATCCGCGGTGCCATTATCGATAAAAACGCCCGCATCGGCGACAACTGCGTCCTAATTGCCTCAGGCAAACTCGATGGGCGTTACGCTAACGGCGCGGTGATCGTGCGCGACGGCGTTCTGCTCGTGCCCAAAGGCGGCATTATCCCTGCCGGCACAGTGGTATAATCCCACGGCCACCTTTCTCAGCTGCCTTCGACTGGTAGCTCAAAGTCCGCCACGCCTTTGTGCGCGGCATTAGCGGCCGCATAGGGCAGCGCCCGGCGAACCGCTTCGAGCAATGGGCGTCCATGGACAAACAATTGATGCAGCATCACTGCAAAGAGCACGTCTCCGGAGCCTGTCGGGGAAACTTCCTTGATCGTAGGCGGTGTCAGGCAAACTGGCTGGGCATTTTCGGCCATCACCCAAACGGCATTGGGGCCGTCGGTGATCACCCAGTTTTTAACTGCCGATTGCTCGTGTGCGCGTCGGAGCGATTGCTCCAGATTCTCGCGTCCTTCCAAAGGAGGCAACAAGCCATTAAATTCTTGACGATTGATTTTCACCACCTCCACCGGTTGCGCAGCCAGCTCGCATAAAGGAGGCCCATAAGCATCAACCAGTAAACGCCCGCGTTGCGCCCAGCGAAAAATTGCCGCACGGACTGGAGCGTAATCCGCTCCACCCCAGCCGGGAAAACTGCCGCAAAGAGCCAGCACCCCGTCATCGGGTCGCTGTTCCAGCCAGTCGGCGCAGGCGCGCAATGCGTCGCGGTCCGGCTGCACGTCGGGACCAAGAAACGTGGTTTCTGGTTGTGAATCGCTCCAGATGACAGTGCCGGTACGCGAGGCGGTGCGGGTGCGAAAAGCGTGGTAGGACACTCCGCGCGATTGTAGCCACGCTTCTGCTTCCGCGCCGGGTGCACCACCCGAGAATATGAGCGCGGTGCTGTTGGTACCGAGTCGTGCCAGCATGTTGGAAACATTCACGCCCTTGCCGCGGGTGTTAAATTCCTCGTGTTGCGCGCGCTGGGTGGCACCGACGGCCCAGTTGCGAATATCCAGCGTGCGCTCGCACAACAAGTTGCCAGTCAACGTATGTAGGTCCGGCGTCATGACTCAACCGGCGGCGCGTTGCCGGCGAACATTGTCGCGGCGAGTGATCACCTGGCTCACGAGGAAGGACAAGCCGAATAGAGAAGCGACGGTGCGCACATTGCGCATGGCTCCGACGACTTCCGTAATAGTGGAGGCCTGCGCCTCATGAATTTGCCGCAAGACCAGACAATTCAATAGGCTCACGACAGGCGCGAAAATAAAGGCGCTGTGATAGACCACGAGCGGATCATAGCCTTGGCCCTTGGCCCAGCCGATCAGGTAACCACCGAGTGGCGGCCCCATCGCCGCAGCTAGTGAAGAGAGTGAGACGAACAGAGCGATCCCCATCGTGCGGGACGACGCGGGCGTCAGCTTGAGCATGAGGTTGAACACCCCGATGCCGTAGCCCGCGCTGAACAATCCGCCGGTGGTCGCGACCACGTAGAGTAGCCAAGTGTTACTGGTGTCGACGAAGCACCAGATGAGGTTAAACAACTGCCACAAGGCGAGCGAAACCACCATCACTGGTATGTTGCCGTAACGGTCGAGCAACCGGCCCCAAGCGGGAAACGAGACGGCCGCACCAATAGGTCCGAACAAGAGTATCCAATTCACCTTTGCCACTGATAGCTCGAGCTGATCATACATGAAAACGGGGAAGAACGGGCCGAACAAATTGATCGTGAATCCCATTAAGGCCGCGAAGCCAATGAATCGCACTAGCATCTGGTTGCCGCGCACTTGACGCAATTGGTCTTGCCAGGGAAGCTGCGGTTCATGTTTCCCGTGGGTCACCGGAGTTTTCATCCGTTGCTGCATGAGCACGGAGTAAACACGCAGGCCGATGGCGGCGGCAAACAACACTAGGTAGGCGGACAGAGATCCATGCATCAATGCCAGCAGGCCGGAGACGGACAACAGAAAGACGATCATCGACACATACAGGAGCCGGTTGCGCGTGCCGAAATACTTGCCCCGCAGTCGCGCGGGTACCACTTGCTGCATCCATCCGTTCCATGCCACGCCGTTAATCGCACTGGAAAGTGAGATGATGCTAAACCCGATGATGAATACCGTCAGCGTGAGCGGGGTGTCGCCGCGGGGTAGAAACGGGAGGGCGGCCGTGAGCAAGACCCATCCAGCGCACTGCAACCATGCACTAGACACACAGAGACGGCGCGCATCGAGTTTCTTGGCTAATAATGGGGTGACAAGTACCTGCAAAAAATTGAACCAGAAAGGCAGCGAGACGATTATGCCGTAGTTACGCGAAGAGAGTGCGAAAATCCCGGTCAGCAATGCCGCGAGCACAATGTTGCCGGGCTGGCTGAGTAGCGTCAGCGGAATAGCCGCAATACCATCGAGTAGGCAGTAGCGCAGATTCTTGCGCAATAGGGAGTGCTTGCCGCTGTTGGACGTTGCGTCATTCATCGCTTCGGGCAGGTAATGCATTCTACTGGTTAAAAGTCATGCATGAAGTTGCCGATGTCACGAATTGGTCCCGCCGAGGGACCTTGGGCCATGCGCGACACATGCTGGGGCTATATCTCGTGCGATCAAAGGATGGCGTCGTCCACGCGCGTATGATCACAGATGTCGAGGCTTACGACGGTGAACGTGATCAAGCCTGTCATGCGCGGTTTGGACGCACCCCCCGCAGTGAGATGCTCTATCGGCAGGGCGGCATCTGGTATGTCTACCTGTGCTACGGCGTGCATGAAATGCTTAACTTGGTGGTGGGACCGGCCGACTGGCCAGCCGCAGTGCTGATTCGCGGAGTGGATGATATTAGTGGACCCGGACGAGTAACCAAGGCGATGCAAGTTAACCGCGCTCTGAACGGTGCGACGATGAGCCAACAGTCCGGACTCTGGCTGGAGGATCGCGGCATCGTGATCCCACCGCGTTTGATCAAGCGCTTGCCTCGGGTGGGGATAAATTACGCGGGAGTGGAATGGGCAGCGAAACCGTGGCGGTTCATGTTTGATCCGCGAGCACTGCCGAAATCCGTGAGCGGACTTGCTCCACGTTGATCGCTGACAATTCCCCGTCCACCCCTAGCACCTTAAATTGCGGGTTCGGCGGCGCCCAAATGCCCGGATCGGTCGGACCAAACAGTAGCAGGCCTGCATGGCAATAGGCTCCAGCCAGATGACTAATCCCGCTGTCATGCCCAAGAAATAATCGGCAGGTCGCCAGTCGCCGGGCGAGTTCGGCCAGCGGCAAATTACGCCACACCTCAAAATGCGCAGCTGGGACGAGTGCTGCTTCCGCTTCACCTAGGATAAATACTGGATTCATGCACATGGTGGTGCGCAGCCAATCCGCGATTTTCTCCCAGCGGTTCAGAGGCCAGTTTTTACGTGGGGAGCCGCTGCCCGGATGTATGGCAATGAGGTTGGCAACGGGGCGAGGGGGGACTAATTGAATCCAATCAGGTGCGACTGAGCCGGTTATGCTCTGTATGAGCGCGTTAAAATGCCGCGCGGCCGGGCGGGTGCGTGGCAGCGCGTCGGCGCTTAAATATATCTGCCTTGGGCGAACCGGAAACACGCGGGCGATATCGCCGTCGGGGTCCGCCCAGAAAGAGATCACACAATCGTAATTAGCCAGATGTTCGCGAAATCCAATATCGAGCGCACTGGCGTAAAGCTGATGCCATGGAGCGGTGTGTGGCGATTCCGTCTGATTGATGATACCGTGCGACACGGCCAGCCCACCGACGGCAGCATTGCCTACGAGATCGATTCGCGCGGCGGGCCATTTGCTGCGCAATTCGCGTAGAGCGGGTAGCGCGACGATACCATCGCCAAGCGCGCCGCCTCTAAGCACGAGTATCCGGCGCATGGGGTGGGGTAGCGAGCTCGGCGTCGGCGGGCGGACGATAGTTGATTAGGGTGGCGATGCCAGCGCCGAACTTGAACTCCACTTGAAACCGTATTGGCAGCTTCAGTTCATCCTGCGAAATCCAGACTTTCACCGTGGATCCACGTTTGAACATCCCTTTGGGCTCGGTCTTTTCCATGCGAGGCACGAGCACGAGGGTTTTGAATTCTCCCAATGTTGTTTTGAGGATTTCGTAGCCCTCGGCGTGTATCGTTAGTTCATAAAAGTCGTCATCGAAAATTACTAACGCGTCTTGTTTCTCGCCAGGCTTGAGGTTCCACGCGCGGGTCTGCACCAAGGCGGTGATTAAATCCATCGGCTGCCCCTCGGGAAAGGTGAGGTCGCGTGATTTCTCGGATGCAACTTGGTTAATATACTTGGCCGTGCGCGTGGTGTAATCGAAGTCTAAGGTCTGGCGCGTATTTTTGCGTTTGGCTGAACTGCTCTCGACCGAGGAGAGCAGCAACCCATTCGAGGCGCAGAATACCGCTGTGCTTGTCGCCTCAAACGGGAAAAAGTTTTTAAGAAAGCCGCGCGTGCCGGTAGTGGTGGCGACGATAAGTTGGCCCGGTGTCTTACCCGTCGTGGCGTTGATCGTGATTTCGCCCGCTGAACCGAAGACACCCCAGCCAACCCGAAATGTCATTTGTTCACCGGGAGCGAGAGCCAACGGGGCGGCCGTGGAAGTCAGCGCGAGCGCG
>JADLBI010000252.1 GCA_020847775.1 Opitutaceae bacterium | reverse complement strand
GCCGAGGCCGGTGGCGCTTTCGAGCCGCCAGCCGGAGGGTTTGAGGTCGCGCTGGCGGAGGGCGAAGCTTTCGCGATCGAAGACGGCGGGGAAGTCCACCTTGGCGGGGCCGGGCTGCCAGGCAAAGACGGGGAAGCTGTGATCGGCGTGGGGGACGAGTTGGGCGAGGCCGGTCTCCGTCTCAAGGGTTGCAGGCGCAGGGAGCATGCCTCGCGTGATGTCGCGCACCTTCTCGGTGACGAGGATGCAGGGGTAGGCGACGGCGGTGAAGATGGCGGTGTCGCCAAAGTCGAGGATGGCGCGCGGGGCGGTGGCGTGGAGCAGATAAGCGCGGAGTTTCTCGCCGTAGCCGGCGCGGAAGTATTTGTTGGAGGTGATGAAGCTGAGCACGCCGCCGGTGCGCAGGAGCTGGAGGGAGCGTTCGAAGAAATAGACGTAGAGATCGGCCGTGCCGGTGAAGCACTCGTATTGCTCCTTGAGCACCTCCTTCAGCGGGCGGTTGCGGCCGGCGCTGTCGGTGACGGTGACGGCCTTGAGCTCCTCCTGGCGGACGTAGGGCGGATTGCCGAGGACGAGGTCGAAGCGGCCGGGCGCGCCGTTCTCACCCTCGAGACCGAACATCCAGCCGGGGTCGAAGAAGCCGGCGGAGGTGTTGGTGTTGTAGGGATTCCACTCGACGAGGCGGCGGGCGTCGGAGGGCGTGCATTCGCCGGAGTCCACGAGGGCGGCGGCGAGTTTCCTGCAGAGGTCGCGGTCGCGGCGGCGGAGGGTTTTCTTGTCCTGATAGCGGCGGGCGGTGAAGTAGCGGTGGCGGACGGTCTTGAGCTCGTGCTCGAGGGCGCGGACCTCGTCGGAGCCGAGGAGGAGCTGGCCGCGCTGGAGGCCGAGCAGGGTGTTGGCGGGGACGATCTTGGTCTCGAGATTGGGGAGCGGGAGGATGCCGTAGTTGGGCAGCGCGGGGTCAATGGGCTGGTCAACGATGAGGGTGATGAAGAAGCGGAGCTTGGCGATCTGGACGGCGAGGGGCTGGATGTCCACGCCGTAGAGGGAGTTTTCGATGAGGTAGAGCTTGCGGCCGTAGTCGTCGTGGTTGCGGGCGAAGGCGCGCTCGATGGCGGCGAGGGCTTCCTCGCGGGCGGGGGCGCTGTCGAGCTGTTCGGCGAGGGCGAGCTGACGCTCGCGCCAGAGGGAGTTGTCGGGGTCGAGCTTGGCGAGGAGGCGGACCATCTTCTTGAGCAGGCCCATCGGGTAGGCGCCGGAGCCGCAGGCGGGGTCGAGGGCGCGGAGGCGCGAGAGGGCCGCGATGAGGCGGCGGGACTCGGCGGCATCGAAGTCGTGGCCGGGCTCGTCCCAGTCGAGGAGCCGGCGGAGGCGGGCGGCATTCTTTTTGGACGGCGACGGAAGCGCGGCGAGGAGGAGCGGTTCGAGGGCCTGCTCGATCATCCAGTCCACGACATAGTCGGGGGTGTAGAAGGAACCGGTGGCGTTGCGGGCGACGGTGCCGGTCTCGGGGTTGTAGGCGGCGAGGAGGTTCTCGAAGACGTTGCCGAGCAGGTCGGGGTCGAGGGCAACCTCCTCCTCGAGCGGGGTGTTCTCGGTGATGGTCCAGACGAAGCCGTTGAGGATGTCGAGGAGCGGGGTGACGGTGACGCGAGCGCGGTTGCCGGTGGCGGCGGAGAGATCAACGCCGGGAACGTCGCCGCCGAAGAAGAGGAAGTTGGGCAGGCGGGGCTGCTTGGCGGGGTTGGTGGAGAAGCCGTCCACGCGGATCTCGCGGGTCTGGGTGGAGCCCTCGATCTCGACGCGGTCGTCGAGGCACTCGAAGAGGCCGCCGTTGAGAAAGGGGATGCCGCGGAGGAGCGCGGTGAGCTTGGCGGGGTCGCGGAGCTGGTCTTCGTGCCGCCAAAGGGTGTGGACCATGTGGTCGGTGGTGACCTTGCGGGCGAAGCGGCGCGTGGCGGGGGCGCCATCGGGCGGGTCCATCTCGGTGTTGAGCGTGGCGAAGAAGAGGTTTTGGAGGATGGCCGTGTAGTAGGTGGGGGCCTCGGGCGAGGCGTCCCGGAGGAGTTCGCGGATGCGCGGGGCGTCGAAGAGGTCGTAGGGCAGCAGCGGGCGGCCGTCGGGCAGGGTCTTCTCCTTCACGAACCAGCAGAAAATGACGCGGGTGAGGAGGCGGATGAGGTGGAGAGACGGCTTGCCGTCGGCGTCGGGCAGGGCGTCGGGCGGAAACTGGGCGTGCTCGCGAGCCCAGAAATACCAGTCGGCGAGTTTCTCGTAGGCGCGCTTGCGGAGCAGTTCGACGGAGAGGGACTCGCGCCAGGCGGAGTCGAGGTCGGCGAAGGTGCGGATGTCGCGGCCGCGGTAGGCGCTCAGGCTGGGGAGCGCGAAGTCCTCGACGATGGCGAGGTGGCCGGGGTGAGGCCGGGTGATGGAAATGTCCTTGATGAGGGTGACCTTGCGCTCGACGACATCGCGGGAGCGGTCCTTTTTGTTGCCGCGTCGGTAGGTGAGGGCGATGGAGAGCTTGTCGCCTTCCTTGAAGAGGACGAGCGCCGGCATGGGAAACAGGCGGTTGATGGCGCGGGCGAGATCGCAAAGGTCGGTGCGGGAGCGGAGCTTACCGTCGGCGCCGGGGGCGAGATCCAGGGCGAAAAAGAGATAAGACTCGACGGCGCGGGCCGTGAGATCCGCGGGGTCAGGTGGGATGAGATCGAGTTGGCGACCGGTGCTCCGGGCGATGTCCTCGCTGGTGAGCTGGAAGAGCAGATCAATGGAGCGCCATCGGGAAATGGGATCGAAGCGGGAAAGAAGGGTGCCAGAGGCGTCGTAGTTTTTGCAAAACTGGGAAACGGAGACGGACGCGAGGGTGCGCGCTGAGCCGTAGCCAAGAAGGGAAAAGAAGTCGCGAGCGGCGACGTCGAGGGGCCGCGTTGAAAATGCCACCAAGCGGGTGGCGAGTTCGGTGCGGAGATCAGTGGCGGCGGGCATGAGGCGGAAAGTTGAGGCGGGCGGCTCAGGAAGGGGGAAGTCGGAGGGCGGCGGCGAGCTGGCGGCCGGTGGGGAGCTTGCCCCGGAACTCGGCAGGGAGCGTGGGCTTGAGTTCGTAGGCAGCGACGCCGATGGGGTTGCCTTTGGTTTTCAGGGCAAACTCGACCTCCAGATTATCCTTCTCGGCGCAGAGGATGATGCCGATGGAAGGGCGGTCGTCGCGGGCGCGTTCACGGTCGTTGAGCAGGTTGAGATAAAAATCCATCTTGCCGGCGAACTCCGGCTCGAACCCGCCGATTTTGAGGTCAATGGCGACGAGGGCCTTGAGGAAGCGGTGGTAAAAAAGCAGATCCACGAAATACTCCCTGGCTCCCAGCATGAGGCGGTGCTGGCGACCGACGAAACAGAAGCCGTAACCCAGCTCCAAAATGAAACGTTGCACCTGGGAGATAAGCTGATCCTCCAGCTCACGCTCTCGAACCTCCCGATGAATGCCGAGAAATTCGAGGCTGTAGGAGGATTTAAGCGATTCTTCGGCCTGAGCGGCAAGCGAAGCGGGGAGAGTGGCGGGAAAATTATGGGTCTTGCCTTCGGCAAGCGTGCGTTCGTAGGCGCGGGCCTTGACCTGATTGAGGAGGACGGCACGCGTCCAACCGAAGGCGGCGGCGGCGCGGAGATAGTAAAAGCGGGCGGCGGGGTCGGTAAGTTTGGCCAGCACGTTGGCGTGATGTCCCCAAGGAATGCCGGCGACCAATTCTCTCGCAGCCTGTGCGAGTTTTTGAGCGGAGAGGGCTTCCGCGCCCTTGCGGCCGAGTTCTCTCACCGCCTGTGAGAGGAATGCGGGGTGGGTATGCGTGAGGAAGAATTGCTGCATGCGCCAAAGATTGGGCGCCGAAAAACCTTTGGCGTCGGGGAAGGCCCGGCGGAGATCACGGGCAAGCTGTGCCACCACGGATGAGCCCCATCCTTCGGCAGCTTGTTTTTCGACGATGGACTGGCCGATGTCCCAGTAGAGATGGACCAGCTCGGTGTTGATGCGACGGGCGGCAGCCACCCGGGCGGAGGCGATGCGATTTTTCAACTCGCCGAGCCAAGCTTCGTAGGCATCGGGAGGCGACGACTTTGAGGCGACCAAGGATGAGCGGCTGGGCCTGGGCATGTTGGGGGGGGAAGTAGCGAAGCGCGGTTAAGTTAAAAATTTTTACCTAAAGAACCTGAAATCGCCTACCGTCTGATGGGGAGCGTCTTGAGGGGATTTCATGATGAAGACTGTGCTGGCGGAGCCTGAAGCACGAGCCATGTCACCAGTTCGAATTCAGTCTCGTCGCCAGCCGGTTGATCGCCGGCGACGGGAAGAACAAACTGCCGGCTAGCCTGCAACCCGGCGGCCAATTTCTGCTGAAAGGTTTCCGTGATGGACTGCACGGCGGCACGGATCAGGCGCGATTGAAGGGACATGTCCGCGCCGTTATCGGTCGCGCGATCAAACAGACGGCAAAGCTCCGCGTAGGGCTCCGGGTGGCCGAGGGCGAGTTCGCGGAAGAGGTTGAGGATGGTCTTGACCTGGGTGTAGGCGAGGCGGACCTCTCCGTCGTGGCGCACGTAGACGAGGAAATGCGGGGCGAGCGGGTTCACTTTCTCGGTCTCGGTCGCCGGGCGAGCGGTGACATCGCCCTTTTGGCGAAGGCAGAAAATGATCCCGCCGCCGGCCGTCAGGGGGAAATCTGCCCGGGCTGGCACCACGGCGTAAAGTCCCAAGGGGGCGGTTTCGAGCTGTTCCCGATTCTGCTCCAGAAAACGCAGCAGATCGGCCCGGAAATCATCCAGCGAGAAGTCGCCGAGCGTCACGGAATCCTCGAGGTCTTCGAGATCGAGAATCTCGTGCCGCATGCGTTCGAGCTGGCGGTCGCGCAAGCGGAGATCGGTCGTGACGAGATCCTCGAGTTGCTTCTCGTCGAGGGGATTGTCGGTCTGGGTCGCCGTGAGATCGACCAGCGCCATGCGCGCCTCGACCCGCTGCTTGAGATTGATGTAGCGGTCGAGATGGGGCGTCGGCCAAAAATTGATGAGCCGGACTTCGTGGGCGCGGGAGCGAATACGGTCGATGCGGCCGAAACGCTGGATGATGCGGACGGGATTCCAGTGGATGTCGTAGTTGATGACCGTGTCGCAATCCTGGAGGTTTTGCCCCTCGGAGATGCAGTCCGAGGCGATCAGCAGGTCAACCTGCGGAGCGGTTTCGGCGACCCCGGTGAGCTCGGCCCGGTTTTTCGCCCGTGGGGCAAAATCGGTCAGGATGCGGGTGAAATCCGGCGAAGCCGTGAGCGTGGATTGGTTATCGCCGCTTCCCACCACCAGCGAGGTATGGATGAGCAAAGTGCGCTGCGCCCAGCCGTGAAGCTGATCGTAGAGGTAGGTGGCGGTATCGGCAAAGGCGGTGAAGACAAGAACCTTGCGATTCGGTTGGCCGTCCTTGTCGAGGGGCGGGTTCTTGACCTTCTCCGTGATCTGGTGCTTCAACTCGGCCAGCTTGGCGTCACGGGAGGCCGTGACGGGCTTGGCCAAGGCCAGTAGCTCGGACAACTGCTGGCGATCCTCGGTCAGATGGGCGCGCCACTTTTGCAGGTCGAGATGCACCATCTTGAAGATGACGCGGCGACCCACCTGAAGCGCGGCGGCAAGTTCGGGATCGTCGTTCTCGACCTCCTCCACGTCGAGGGCGTCGAAATCGAGGTCCGGATTTTCCTCCCGGTGCTGTTCAAAGCAATCCATGCGGGCTTCGAGCGCGTCGATCTTGTCGAGGGTGTTTTGCAGCGACCGACGAAACGAATCGATGGAACTCTCCAGGCGTTTCAACAGCGTGATCCGCATCATCTGGGTGAGGATGCGTTCACGGCCTTTCTGGTCGAAATTACCGATGCGCCGGAGGTAGTGTTCGCGGGTTGCGGGCGGAAGGTTGGGATCGAGGTGCTCAGCGGGCCGAAAGACCCAGAGCTTGTAGTCGGCAAGCTTGGCCGCGACCGCGTCGTAGCCCGGAAACTGCCTGGCGCTGTCAATCTCAGGGGAAACCGAGACGGGCGGCAACCGGCGGGGGAAGCCGCCGAGCCGAATCATCTCTTCCGAGTAATGCCGCGAAATGTGCGCCCGCGAGCGGGCGATGGTCAGCGCATCGAGCAGCTTGATGAAATCGCCGCCGAGGACATGGATCAGGTCTTTCTTGAGGCGTTGCGCGGGGGGCTTTTTGGCCCAATCGGTGAATCGTTTCTGAGCCTCGCGGGTGGTGGCGCGGAGCGAGGCGATGCCGAGCGTGGGCTCAAACTTGGCATCGGCATCCAGATTTTCGGCACCATCGCGGGCCACATCAGCGCCGGCGATAAAGGAGAGCTGGTTGCGAAGGTCGGTCAGCTCGTTGTTGACGGGCGTGGCGGACAGCAGGAGCACCTTGGTGCGAACGCCCGACTGAAGGATGTCCTCCATCAAGCGCTGGTAGCGCGAGCGGCGGGGCGTGCCATCTTCCCTAGGACGGCCGAGCGCGTTGTTGCGGAAGTTGTGCGACTCGTCGATGACGACCAAGTCGTAGGCGCCCCAATTGACATTGGCCAAATCCTGCACGGCCCCCGATTCACCTGACGACCGCGAGAGGTCAGTGTGACAGAGAACCGTGTAGCCAAAACGATCCATCGCGAATGGGTTTTGCTTATGTCCGGCATATGCCGGGTAGAGGTCCCAGTTGCCGCGAAGTTTGCTCGGGCACAGCACGAGGACCTTCTCGTTGCGCTGCTCGAAATATTTGATCACGGCAAGGGCCTGGTAGGTTTTCCCGAGTCCCACACTGTCCGCAAGGATGCAGCCCCCGTAGGTCTTGAGCTTGTTGATCGCGGACTTTGCGCCGTCCTTCTGAAACGAGAAAAGAGCCTTCCAGATTCCGGTTTCGGTCAGCTTGATCCGCTTGAGGTTATCGTCAATGTCCCGGCCCTCATCGATGAACCTCCGGAAAAGTTCGAACAGGGTCTTGAAATAGATGAACTCGGGGGATTGATCGCGATAGACTTGAAGGAGGTATTCAAGCACCGCTTGCTTCACATCCTCGACGCGGGAGGTGTCGTTCCAAAGCTCCTCGAACCATGCCTGGAGGTCGGCCCGATCGCGATTTCCATCAACGATCAGGCTGAGTTCGACGTTGTTGTTGGTCGCGGCGAGACCAAGCCCGCGGGTGGTAAAATTGGAGCTGCCAACGATTGCAGCCGAGACTTCGCCGCGGCGGATGTGCGACATCTTTCCATGCAGGAAGCCCGTGCGGGTGACGGAACGCACTTCGACCTTGTCGCGAATCCAGGCGGCACAGGCCTGGGCCACGTGGCGCTGGTTCAACCCCGAGGCGAGAGCCAGGCCGTCATCGCGCAGCACGTAGGCGGCGCCGTCCTTATGCTCGGGGTCGAGGTTATAAATGAAGGCAGCCTCACCAAAAAGGAGGCGAATCCGCCCTAAATCATCGAGATGGGCCCGGAGCTTGTCGTAGGCGAAAACGGTAAAATAGGCCGTGACCAAGTCCAAATCGGCTCCGGCACGCAGATTCGCGCGCAAAAAGTCGGCTACCGACCCACGATGGTGGTTGTCGCGAAGATTGCTTTGGGAGAATGGCGTCGCCGGGGTCACGCGGCCGAGATCATTGATGGCCGTGTATGTGGCCCGCAAACTCAATAAGGGAAGCAAGTTGGATTACGGCGCCTTCCGTCCAAGATCCGCGCGCGCATCAATGTATATTCGTGCTGCTTCAGTTCGCTTCAAATTCGTGTCTCCTCCGCCACGGTCATCCCCCGACGACGAACCAGAGCGCATACTGCGCAAGGTTGTAATCAGCGATCATCACGAGGAAATCACGCCGGGCGCGGGTGAGTTCGTCCTCCGCCTGCAGGTCTTCCAGGGCCGCGCTGATTCCCAATTCCCGACGCTCACGGGAGAGCCTGGCCGTTTGGTCCGCGGCCTCCAGCGCCTTCTTCGCAAATTCCATCTGTTCACCCAAGGCGCGCAATCGTGCATGCTGCTCGACAACCTGACGGCGGATGAGCTCGTGCATCTTCTCCCCCTCAAGCTCGGTTTGTCTCTCCCGCGCCTTCATTTCCCTCTGACGGTTCCGATCGAGGAGGCCCCCCGGCCCAACCCGCCAGCTCACGCCAAAACTCAGATCGCCACTCAGGTCAAAATCGCGGGTCAAGGTGGAGCCCGACGGTCCGCCACCGAGACCGCCAATCCATGCCTGGGCCCCGACAGTCGGCAGCATCGGGCCTTGCATCGCGGCGCGCCGTCCCAGCCGGGCCGCCTGAAGCCGGGCCGCCATCTCGTCAACTTCGGGGCGTTTCGCCAGGGCATGGGAGATCAAACCGCCCAGATCGTCCGTCGCCACCAGATCGGCCAGCGGCACGAGATCAGCATCCACGGGCGTCAATTCGACCGACGGGTCGAGCCGCAGGATCCCGGCCAGGCGGACTCCGGCAATGCGCTGTTCCGTGCGAGCCCGCAACAGTTCCAGCTCCGCCCGCTCGCGCGCGGCCCGAACCCGGGCCGCATCCCCCTTGAAGGTGATTCCAGCCTCCGCGGTGATCGCGATCTGCTCCGCGTGGCGCCCAATGATCCGGGCAGCCTCACCGGTTGCAATCACCCCTGCCCGCGCCCGAACGAGATCGAAGTACCCTTGCGCCGCACGAAATGTCGCTTCACGTCGCCGTCCCGCGAGCAGGGCCTCGCTCGATCTCACCCCCTGCTTGGCAATGAGATTCTGATAATACGTCTCGCCCAGATCGATCTGGGCATTGAGTGCAATTCCGGCCGAGAGCGATTGTTTGTCCGCATCGAGGATGCGCCCACCCGCATCCTGCACATTCTCCTCATGCCGGCGAACGACGATCGACGGGGCGATCCATGGGAAAAATCGAGCGCGCGCCGCATCGCCCATCGCGCGTGCCGCGTTGAGGTGCTCACGGGCGATTTCCACATCGAGATTCTCCGCTCCCACCAGCTTCAGGGCGGTCGGCAGATCAATCGACTGGGGCTCCGTCGCTCCCGTGAAGAGGGCCCCCGCCAGGAACAACCCCGCGCCGAGGCAGATGCACCGGCGCCGCCGCACAGGTGTGGCCGCACGTCTGCTCATCTTGATTCCACCGCCTTCACCGACTGCCCTGCGACGAGAGCGGCGCTGCCCGGAAGGATCACCCGGGCGCCTTCCGGCAGGCCTTCGACAATCTCCACGTTCTCGCCGTCATTGAATCCAAATTTGACCGGCACCCGCATCGCCTTTCCCTCGTCGAGGAGAAAGAGGACGCCGGCCGTCTTCTCCCGCACCAGGGAAGCGGCAGGGACAAGGGTGACATTTTCATGTTTTTCCACTCCGATCTTCACGAGCGCGTACATGCCGGGACGAAATTGGCGATCCTTGTTCGGAAAGTCGGCCTCAACCAGCAGCGAGCGCGTATTCTCGTCCAGAGCACCGGACTGCCGGCTGACCTTCCCGTGCAGAAGCTTTCCTGGAAATGACTCGAGGCTTACAACCACCGGCTGGCCGACCTGCACGCGCGAGGCCTCAGCCTCGGGCACGGCAACCCGCACCCTGACGGTGGAGTCATCCATCAACGTCACAATGGCCGCCGACCGGGAGCCCGCGCTCGCCGTCGCCGCCGGCAAGAATGCACCCGTGTCCACATGGCGCATGGTCACGACACCGTCGAACGGCGCGAGGATCCTTGCGTAGCCAGTCATCGCATCACTCTCGGCCACGCCCGCCCGGGCCATCGCGAGTCGGGCCGCGGCGGCGTCCTCCATCTGGGGCGTGACCAGATCCGGAGCCTTGATCCGGGCGCGCCCGATGCGCTCCGCCTCGATCTTCGCGATCTTCAGTTCCGCATCGCGACGTATCCGCTCCGCCTCGATCTCCGGCAACTCGAGTTCGGCCAGCAACTGTCCCGCCGCCACCCGGTCGCCCGTGTCGATGACGATTCGCTTGAGATAGCCGGGAATCTTCGCATGCAGGGTGACCTCCTGATTTGCCCGCACGGTGCCGGGCAGGGTCACGAAGCGGTAGACGTCCCCGCGCCGTGCCGGCCTGACCTCGACTTCCGTTGGCGCCTGGCTGAACGCAGCCGGAACGCCGGCAAGGGACACCGCGAAAAGGATCGAACAGGAAAGAATGGCTTGGGGAATGGACCTGGACATTGGAGAGAGGATTGGGTTCATGCCGGACGTTCCGACTGATCCGCTGGATGAAGCGAAGCGGAGCGGATCTTGTTGCCCGCGAGAATCGCAAAGAAGCACGGCAGCACCAGGAGCGTGGCGACGGTCGCCAGGGCGAGCCCGCCAACCACCGCCCGTCCCAGCGGCGCCGTCTGACTGCCGCCGTCGCCCGCGCCAATCGCCAGCGGAAGCATGCCCGCCAGCATCGCAAAGCTCGTCATGAGGATGGGCCGCAGGCGGCTGCTTCCGCCCTCGACCGCACCGATGACGGCATTGCCGTGGGCAACGCGGGCTTTCTCGGCGAAAGTTACGAGCAGGATCGCGTTGGCGACCGCCACGCCCACCGCCATGATCGCACCCATGCCGGACTGGATGTTCAGGGTCGTTCCGGTCAGCCACAACGCGAG
>JADLBI010000251.1 GCA_020847775.1 Opitutaceae bacterium | reverse complement strand
CGACGCCGCCGAGCAGAGCGAGGAAACCGCCGCGTCGGCGGTCGTGCTCTTGGTGCGGACCTCCGCCCAAGCCGCGGCCGGATCGGAGACGCTCGCGCCGCTCGCGGTCTCGCCCGTGCCGGCCGGCGATCTCGCCGCCGCCACCGGCCTCGAGGCACTGGCGACCGTGCGCGAGATTCCGACACTCTGAGCGGTTTTCCACTGACCGCCTACCGCACGTAGGCGCCGGAGGTGTCGGATTCGTGGCGCGGGCGAGGAGACGAGGGTGGTGAAGATTTCGTCCACGTCCGCCGGTTTCGCGCGGGCAAAGCGCGCGGTGAGCTCCGCGCCGGTCAGCGGTTGCTCGGCGGCGGGCACGACTTCATCGTTCTGTTGGCTCAGCGCAACAAGTTTGCCCCCGCTCACTCTTTTATCCACTAGGGAACCGGAAGAACCCAGCGTTTGCTTGTTCGGCGAGCTAGGTGTGGATCAGTGGATGTCCCATGCATTCTGTCGAAGCTAACTGGAAGCTGACGTTCTAGCCCAACCACGCTTAAGCGCCACGGAGCTTTTTTTGCCGTTGGCGTTGATAGGCCACGAGGCCGAAGACTGCACCAGCGGCCAGTAGGCCATAGGTGGCAGGTTCGGGGATAGCACTGGCAGTCAGGGTCAAATAGGGCCGATACTCGAGCGCGGCTGAACCGCCATAAAGGGAAAGGATGCGATTCACGTCCTGGTCTTGGGCGAATTCGGGCAAGCTGAAGGCAGCGATCGCATAGTTGAGATCGAGGTCGGATTGGATGGATGCGGTCACATCGATGTGATTCCAACCGATAGTAAAAGAGGAAGAACTGGCTACGGCGCTGCCGCCGGCCAATTGTTGGGCCGCATCGCCTGTCGCCAAGGGGGATTGAGTGTTCAGATGCAGCAACGAGGTCGCCACATCTGAGTTGTGGGCGGTGACGTAAATACTGAAGACGGCGGATGTGATATCGATCCCTGAGAAGGAGGACAGATCAATTTGAAAATAGGCGTTCTTTCGCTGCCAAAACCGATCAGAACCACCGTAGTATTGGTAATTGCGATGGGCGTGGATGAGCCCGGTGTCATCATCGCCATACGAAAAGCCGGTTTGGGTATCGCTGCCTCCGGTCCACTGCGATTTTTCATACCAATAGTTGCCGGTGTTGGTGGACGACAACGTAATCGTGGAAGAGCCGGCGAAAGTTGCCAGAGTCGACACAAGAAACAAGGCAAGGGGAGAGAGGTATTTTTGACGCATGACGAGAAAGGCTTTGTTGTTTAAATATAAACTGAACGTTCGTTCAAACAACGTATCCTCGAGCTGATTTTCTCGTCAATAATTTTGTATGTAATTGCATAATAGTATTATATGACTTATTATCGGCTGGACAAAATTAAGCTAATTCCAATAATACGCTAGCATATCGCACGACGATGGATTATTTCTTTGCGCGCTGCGCCCCTTGGATTTAGCAGCAGGGAAAAATATGGCTGATGATCTTTCCTCCACCCAAGACAGCCGTTTGGCGCAGGGACAGGAAACGCGGCATCATATTTTACGCGTCGCTGGTCAGTTGTTTGCCGATCAGGGCTTCGACGGCACTGGGCTACGGGATATTGGGGCTGCGGCTGACGTGGGCCTGAGTAACATCCTCTACCACTTTAAGTCCAAGGAGGGGTTGTATCTCGCCACGATTGAGCATTTCACGTTGGAACTGGGGCGGCTGAATCAGCACTTCGCATTGCTGTTTGTGGTGGATCCGAAGGACCGCCCAGCGATGGCAGATGCGTTTCACCAATCCATTCGCTCCTTTCTTCATGCCTGTCACGGGCCGGATAGCGTGTGCAATCTGTTGGGCCTGTATTTACGGGTGCTGGCGGAGGGTAACGAAGCGGCATTGGAGATGCTTTTGCGGTGCTTCGCCGACGTTCAGGCCGCGTTGCCGCCCTTTTTTAAACGGGTTAAGCCGGACATGTCTGATCATGAGGCGGCGTTCATGCAGCAACTGCTTTGGTCCCTGCTGCAATACACTGTGGTGAGCAAGCGGCTGGTGCTTTACGACATGAAGCTGACCGGGGATTACACGCCAGAATACTTGGATGCAGTGGCCTGGCATATCGCGTATTATTGTTGTTTGCCCTTGGGCCTGCCGGCTCCGCGTCGCCCGGTGGAAAATTAGGTTTTACAACGCCAGCGCTAGGGTGACCTTTCCAAAGGAGTCAGCGGGCACAAAGCCGACGTCAGGCGTCGCGGTGGGTGCTGTGTTCCCGGTGGTGATCTCGATGTCCAGTTCCGCCGCGCGATAACGCAGGCCGCCGAGCCGCGCGCGGGTTACGCCGGCGGGCAATACGGGCGCGAAGCGGATACCGTCCTCCGCGAAACGCGCCCCGCACAGGCCGTAAAGCACCATGCGCAAAAAGGCGGTCGCGCTCCAGGTTTGGCGCGCGCAGGAGGCCCAGCGCCGCATACCGCCGCCGGTGGGGTGTTCCTGCAAGCCGCCGTATTCGCCGCCGGTGAATGGGTGGTAAATTTCTGAAAAATGTCCGTCGCGGCACGCATGTCGCGCCAGGGCGAACAGTTCGTGCCCGAGCAGATCGGCGCGCCCGTGGCGCGCGGCGGCTTCCGCCCAAAACGCCTGCAGCGGCGGCCACACCACGCCACAATGACGGCCAAACGCGCCTGCGTCGTAAGTGGGATAGTGCGCCTCTTCCGGCCAACCCAGCGTGGGCAGGGCGTTTTCTTCCGCCGCGGAGAAACGCGTGTAGCGCTCGTAGGCGGGCCACACGCCGGGCAGACCCGCTGGCGTCACGACTTGGTTGCGAAACAGCGCGGCGCGTTGCGTCGGGGTCGCCACGTCGAACAGTATGGCCAGCGCGTGGCCGACACCTTCCACGCGGTCGCAACCGCCCCACGGATCGGTGAAGAACCGAAACACGCCGCGCGCCTCGTCCCACAATTCCCGGCGCACGGCCGCCGTTAGCGCCTCGGCTTTGTTGGTCCATTCGTCCGTCGCCGGTTCGCCCAAGGCGCGTTGCATCCGGTCCAGCACGCGATAAGCCGCCACATAAACGCAGTTCGTGGACAAGGCCATCATCGGCAGGCCCTCGCCGGTGGCGGCGCGTTCCGTCGGGTGGTGTTGCGCCCAATGCTTGATGCCGCTGCTGGGGTGGTCCGCGTAACGATCCGGAAAGGCCGCGACGCCGTCCTGAATGGCGGCCGCGCCGCGGAACAGATGGCGGGCCTCGTCGAACTCCGTTGTTTCCAAAAACCGCAGCGTGTTCCGCACCGCCGCCGCCGCGAGCCGCAGGAATGCTAGGTCGCCGGTGAACAGATAGTAGGCCCAAGCGCCCTGCGCCCACACCATGCTGTCCCAGTATTCACCGGTGATGCGCGGCTCGCCGGCCACCCGGCCCAGCACCGCCAGCAGGGAATTCCGCGCGACCGGCGGATAAAGCAACCCCGCGCCATTCCACACATTGATCGCGTTGTCCCGCGTCCACTGTTCTGGATAGTCCAGCCCGGCGCGAAAACACGCCCCACGCTCCGGCATCAAGCCCGCTTGGTCCGGGAAAATATTGCCCGCGAGATCGCCCAGCGCCAAGCGGAAGGCCCGGTTTAGACTCGCATCGTTGGTTTCCAGATACGGCAGCATCGTCATCTGCGGACTTGCTTCTGCGGGCATCGTCCCGCGACGCGACTCAATTCGGCGCGCGGGTTAATCAGTAGGCCGCGCACCTGCGCGCTGGCGTTTGGCGGCGCGGGGGTGTGGACTCGCGGCATGACCAACGACTCCCCCTATGCCGAGCTGCTCGGCCAATTGAACCGCATCCATCGTTTGGAAACCGTGGCCCAGCTCGTGGGTTGGGACGAGCAGGTGAATCTGCCGCCGGACAGCGCGGACCTGCGCGCCGAGCAACATGCGGTGCTGGCCGAGACGATTCACGCGGCGGCGACGGATCCGAAACTGGGCGCGTGGCTCGCGCGGCTGGAG
Organism: Opitutaceae bacterium; assembly: GCA_020847775.1. Classification (GTDB taxonomy): domain Bacteria; phylum Verrucomicrobiota; class Verrucomicrobiia; order Opitutales; family Opitutaceae; genus Cephaloticoccus. The sequence continues at coordinate 2,871 of JADLBI010000251.1, read as the reverse complement.
GCGGCCGACGCGGGTTTGACCGCGGATCAACGCGTCGTGGTCGCGGAGGCGCGGCGCGATTATGATCGGGCGACAAAGCTCCCGGCGGATTTCGTGCGCGAGAAAGCCGCGCAGTCCAGCATCGGTTACCACGCGTGGGCCCAGGCGCGGGCCCAGGACGACTTCGCCAGCTATGCGCCGGTGCTGGAGAAAAATCTGGAGCTGGCCCAGCGCGAGGCCGCCTATCTCGGCTTGGGCGGCCGCGCCTACGACTACATGCTCGACAAGCACGACCCCGGCATGTCGGCCGCGGTCATCAGCCGCTTGTTCGCCGAATTGAAGGCGGAGCTCGTGCCCTTGGTGCGGCAAATCACCTCATCGCCGGTGCAGGCGAAGCGCGAATTGCTGCGCGGGTTTCCGGTGGCGGGGCAACAGGCCTTCCTGCGCGAGGTGACGGAGCAACTCGGCTTCAACTACCGGCGCGGCCGCATCGACGTGTCGCTGCATCCCTTCTGCTCCGGCAACGGCGCGGACATCCGCATGACGACGCGTTTCAACGCGGACGAGCCGCTCGATTCGCTTTTTAGCGCGATCCACGAGACCGGCCACGGCTTGTATGAGCAAGGTCTGCCGCTGGCGCAGCACGCGACGGCGTTGGGCCGGGCCGCGGGCATGGGCGTGCATGAATCGCAAAGCCGGTTGTGGGAAAACCAGGTCGGCCGCAGCCGGGCGTTCTGGCGATTTTTCGAGCCGCGGTTTCGCGCGCAGTTTGCCGCGCAGACGCAGGATGTGTCCTCCGATGAACTGTATTTGGCGGTCAATGCCGTCGAGCCCACGCTCATCCGCGTGGATGCTGACGAGGTGACCTACAACCTGCACATCATTTTGCGTTTCGAGATCGAGCAGCGGCTCTTCGCCGGGACGCTGGCCGTGCGCGACCTGCCCGCGGCGTGGAACGCGGCGGCGCGGGAACTGCTCGGCCTCACGCCGGACAGCGACCGCGCGGGCGTGTTGCAGGACGTGCATTGGAGCGACGGCGCGTTCGGCTATTTCCCGAGCTACTGCCTGGGCAACATGCTGGCCGCGCAACTGTGGTATGCGGTCAAGGCGCAACGGCCCGCGCTGGAGGAGGAGTTCGCGCGGGGCGATTTCTCCGGCCTGCTGCACTGGTTGCATGAAAACGTGCACGCGCTGGGCAAACGTTACGATGCGCTGGAACTTTCGCGCCGCGTGACGGGCGGCGAACTGTCGCCCCAGGCGCTGCTGCGCTATTTGCGCGAGCGCTACCTGCCGCTTTACTGCGCGTGATGACCGGCCTGATCGACACGCACACCCATCTCGAATCCTTCGTCCGGCGCGGCGAACTCGACGCCACGCTGGCGCACGCCGCGGCCGCGGGCGTGGGGACCCTGGTCACGATTGGCACGGCGGCGGATGACTGGGGCCTGTATCGCGACCTCGCGCAGGCGCATCCGCGGCGCATTCGTTACAGCGCCGGGCTCCACCCGTGCAGTGTGGATGCGGGGTGGGAGCAGGAGGTCGCGCAGTTGGCCGGGTTTTGGGGTAGGGCGCGAACGCTGGACGCGCCCTCGGGTGGTATACGTTCGGCGGGCCCGGCGGTCCCGCCCTACCCGGTCGCGCTCGGCGAGTGCGGGCTCGACCGGTTTCATCTGCCTAAGGACGCGGCGGCGGCGGAGCAACTCTTCGCGTGGCAACGCGCGGCGTTTGCGGCGCAGCTCGAACTCGCCCGCTCGCTCGCGTGCCCGGTGGTGGTGCATTCGCGCGGCGCGTTTGCCGAATGCGTCGACATGGTGGATGCGAGTGGCATGGATTGGGCGAAGGTGGTGTTCCACTGTTTCACCGAAGGTCCGGCGGAGATCAGCGAGCTCATGCGGCGCGGCGGCTGGGGATCGTTCACCGGCATCATCACCTACAAGAGCGCGGCCAACGTGCGCGAGGCCGCGAGGGTGCAGGGGCTCGAGCGGTTGATGCTGGAGACCGACGCGCCGTATCTGACGCCCGCGCCGCAGCGCGGCAAACCGAACGAGCCCGCTTACCTGCGCCACACGGCGGACTTTTGCGCCGAGCTCTTCGGCGTGGACCACGCGCGGCTGGCGGAGATCACCACGCGCAACGCGCGGGCGTTTTATCGGATATAATTTGGCCCACGGAATGCACGGAAGAAATGTATCCGGCACATCAGCGGAAAAGTATGGTTTGAAAACTGAACGCTAGCCGGGCTCGATGCTTCAGATACGCGGAACTACCTCCGTATATTCTGTGCGTCCCGTGGACAGTCGGTTTAAGCCTCGTCGAACTTGCGCGCGAAGAGCTGCTCGATCTCGGTGAGCATCTGCTCGGCGTCGGCGCCGGTCGCGAGAAACTTGACCTTCGAGCCCTTGCCGGCGGCCAGCATCATGAGCCCCATGATGCTCTTGCCGTTGACCTGCTCCTCGTCCTTTTCGACGAAGACATCGGCCTTAAACCGGTTGGTCACGCGCACGATCATGGCGGCAGGGCGGGCATGAATGCCCATCTTGTTCTGCACGACCAACTCTTTGGTAAGTTGTTGTGGTGCAGTGGTGCCGTCGCTTTTCTCCATCGCTGTCATCAAATAAGCCGAAGAAATTCCCGGAAGCCGGCGCGGCTTGCAACTTAAAAACCAAGCCTCACGCTGACCGCACCCATGGCCGAACTCGCGATCATCGTTCCCTGCCGGCTCGAATCCACCCGTTTCCCGCGCAAGCTGCTGCACCGCATAAAGGGCAAGCCGCTGCTGCTCTGGGTGGCGGAGCGCATCCGGGCGGAGGCACCGGCCATCCCGCTGTGGTTCGCGGTGGACGACCTGCTGCTGCGCGATTGCGTCGAGGGTGCGGGGTTTCGCGCCATCAT
>JADLBI010000250.1 GCA_020847775.1 Opitutaceae bacterium | reverse complement strand
CGCATCCTCGATTTCAACGCGGCCGGCGCTGAGTTCCTTTTCGGCAGTCTGATCACCAACAAGCAGACCTTCGGCTTTCTCTTCGCGTTCAACGTCCTGCCGACCATCATCTTCTTTTCCGCGCTCACCTCGCTGCTGTTCTATCTCGGGATTCTCCAGCGCATCGTCTATGTCTTCGCTTGGGTCTTGTCCCGCACGATGAAGCTTTCCGGCGCGGAGAGCCTGAGCTGCTCGGCCAACATCTTTCTCGGCCAAACCGAGGCGCCCCTGCTCATCCGGCCTTACCTGCCCACTATGACGGCCTCCGAACTGATGGCCGTGATGTGCGGCGGCTTCGCCACGATCGCCGGTGCCGTCATGGTCGCCTACATCGGCATGCTCGGCGGCGAGGATCCCGCCATGCGCCTGCTGTTTGCCAAGCACCTGCTCACGGCCTCGGTCATGTCCGCCCCGGCCGCGCTGATTTGCGCCAAGATCCTGTTGCCGCAGACCGAGCAGGTGAACGAGAGCATCGCCATCCCCCGCGAGCGCATCGGGGCCAACGCCCTCGAGGCCGTGGCCAACGGCACGACGGACGGCCTCAAACTCGCCATCAATGTCGGCGCGATGCTGCTCGTGTTCACCGCCATGATCGCGTTCTTCAACTGGATCCTTTCGGCGGGCCTCGGCGGCTGGACCGGGCTGAACGACTGGATCACCGCGAGCACCGCGGGGCGCTACACCGAGTTTTCGATGCAATACATCGCGGGCGTGCTTTTCGCGCCGCTGGCGTGGCTCATGGGCGTGGACAGCAATCACCTCATGATCGCGGGCCAAATCATCGGCGAGAAGACCGTGCTCAACGAATTCTACGCCTATGGCACCCTCGCGAAAGTTCGCGAGTCGGGGCTCCTCCCCGATGTCCGCTCCCAAGTCATTCTCACCTATGCGTTGTGCGGATTCTCCAACATCGCTTCCATCGGCATCCAGATCGGCGGCATCGGCGCCCTCGCCCCGAACCAGCGCTCCACGCTCGCGCGCATCGGCCTCAAGGCGATGATCGGCGGCAGCATCGCCTGCTTCCTCACCGCCTGCATCGCCGCGATGCTGACCTGAATCGGGCGCGGGCCTGGTGCCCCTCGCGGAAAGCCCGCCGCGTCACTTCTTATACCAACGCCCGCTCTCGTCCTGCAGCCAAACGCCGGGCGCGCTGCCCGCCGCGATTTGCCGGGCGCGGGCGCGGCCCACTTGATCCGCACTGGCCCCGGCCTGGCTGGCGATGGCGGTGTAAACCACCCGGCGATCCGCATTCTCGGCGGCCACCACCGCCGCGGCATCGCCGCCGTCGGCGCGGACTTCCACATAGCCTTGGTTGTTTTCACCGATGGCGCCGCTGGCCTTGAGTTGGTCAAGCTGCGCCAAGCGCTGATTCATCCGCGCCTTGATGGCGCCAAGATCCTCGGCGTGGCTGACCACGGCGGGCATGGAGATCAAACAGAGCAGAAACAGGAGGCGGGAAATCGTTTTCATCGGGATTCAAGGTTGGGCTGCGGGGGTGATGGTGGTGGATTTTTTGTCGAGGTCGCCGAAGAAATCATCCAGCGCCCGATCCACCTTCACGTTCACGTCCACCGTGGCATGCACTTGGATGGGGTCCATTTTGACATGGATGCACCCGCCCAGCGCGGGCAGGAACAGCAGGGCGAGGAGGCGGGGTGACATGCGGTTCATTGAGACGTTTCAGACCGCCAAGCGCAACGCGAGTTTCATCGTGATGAGTCGAATTTGAGTTTGACCCGATCACTGGCGCCCAAGCGCAACACTTGATCGAGCGGCCCGGCGATATTGATCGCGAAGGTCACCTGGTCCACCACGCTGCCAGCCATCGGCCGGGCGGTCACCCGCACCGCCGCCGAACGCGGCCCGCCGGGGCCGTCAGGATAAAGTGCCACACTCAACTCCTCCACTTTGAGCGGCAGTTCTCCCAGCTCGATCCGCCGCAAGGTATCATAGGCGGGATTTTCAAACGACAGCCACCGGGCCAACGCGCCCCACGTTTCCGGCACCAAGGAGATGCGCTCCGGCGCGTGTTGCGTCAAAAAACCCGGCGTCGCGGCCAGCCGAAACTTGGCCGGGCTCTCCGGCGTGACCGTCAATGCCCCCGTGCCGACCCTCGGCCCCAGCGTCGCGCTCCATTTCACCTCAACGCGGCCGCTCACCTGGCCGCTCGCTTCGCGCAACGCCTCGGGCACCAAGGCCGCCAGTTGCGACAAGGCCACACCGGCCAGTTCCGCGGTCGTTTCGATTTCCGGGTTCAGTGGATCAACCGTGAACGGCTTTAGCGCGATGCGGCCGCCCAAGGCATCGACCCCCGCCGCGCGCACGACGAGACGCCCCTGTTCGTCTCCGACTGCGTCCAGGCTGAGATTGCGCAACACCACGCCCGCCACGCTCGCCTCCGCCGCGTGCAGCACTAGCGATTGCGCCACGAATCCCTCACCCTGCCGCGCGAACTGGGCCGCGATCCGGAAGGACGGCACAATCCAATTTTGCATCGCGCTGCTCGCCGCGCCGTCCACCATCTCGACGCGCAAACCACCCTGCGACTGGCCGTCGCGCCACACCCCTCCTCCGCTAAGCTTGGCCACACCAGTCAGTGCCAGATCAGCGGGCAACCCGCCCACGCCGGCCTGATTTATCAACCGTCGCCACCATGGGCCGAGATCAAGTTCGCCGTCCTCAATTCGCCACTGCATCGAACCACCTTCGTCCGGTCCCGTCGCCGCCATTCGCAGGCGCAAACCCGGTGCCGTAACTTGTAAACTAGACTCTGCTCCCGCCGTCCCGGGCCGGGCAGACAGCTGCCAATGCAACGGCGGAAAATCGCCCGGACTGCGCATGAGGAATTGTCCTGATAAATCGCCTCGCAACAACGGCCACGTGACCGCGCGCGCTGTCGCGCTCGTCACTTCTATCAGACAAAGAAAAATTAGCGCGCGACCCATGCTGCTTGGATGACACACGCTGGGAAATGTGCCGGGGCATGACAAAGCAATTAGCCCAAACTCAACGCGGTGCTCGTATTGCACACGCCTTGCAGCGGAACGTTAAAAGTTTCTCAAAATTAGCATCGCGGTGCGT
>JADLBI010000249.1 GCA_020847775.1 Opitutaceae bacterium | reverse complement strand
GGTTTACGCGATTGTCGGCCCGTCCGGTTGCGGCAAGAGCACGCTGTTGTATTTGCTCGGTTTGCTGGACCGGCAAGACGAGGGTGAAATCGAAATCAACGGCAAATTCATGTCGCAAAGCAGTGACGCCGAACGCACCGCCGCCCGTGGCGCGAACATCGGCTTCGTGTTTCAGTTTCACTTTTTGATGCAGGAATTCACCGCCCTCGACAATGTGATGATGCCGATGCGCAAACTCGGCAAACTCACGCCCGAGCAGATGGAGGCGCGTGCGCGCGACCTGCTCGGTGAAGTCGGCCTGCGCGAGAAGGCGCACCGCCTCGGCACGCAACTATCCGGTGGTGAACAGCAGCGCGTGGCCATCGCCCGCGCGCTCGCGAACGAGCCGAGCATCATCCTCGCGGACGAGCCGACGGGTAATCTTGACGTGAAAAACTCCACAATGGTTTTCGATTTGCTGACCAAGCTCGCGAAGGAGAACGGTCAGGCAGTCATTCTGGTGACGCACAATCCCGACATCGCGAACCGCTGCGATCACATCCGCCCAATGCGCGACGGTTTGTTTGTCTGAGGTTATGATAGGCTGGTGTATGATAAGCCGCGCCGAAATTTTCGGCAGCGCAGCTAATGGTTGGAACATATTTCATCCGCCGGTAAAAAATTTGATTTACTTTGGAATTCACGCCGCGTTCGTTTGCAGCCGATTTTGTTTGAACAACTCGAACTGTGAGCCTCGACCCTTCGCGTAAACATTTTCTTGCCAAGTGCCTCGGTCTGCTGGCTGTTGCCGGTCTTACCGCCAAGTCCCACGCCAAGCCGCGCCCGCAAGTGCGCGCCGCGCAGCGGGGAGTGTCCTCCGTCGTCGCCCCGCAAGTAGAATCGCGCGCAGTGCCACGCGGTGAATCGCCCCTCTGAAGCCGGATTTCCGGATAACACGACCATGTCAAAGCTGTTTCCCAAATCGGCCAATAAACTGCCCCTGCAGATTGTCATTTATCTTTTCGTGCTGGGCGGCTTGGCCACCGCCGGGGTTAATTATTACCTGACCCCAAGCTACACCCGCGTAGGTTACGCCCCGGTGCAGCCCGTGCCGTTTAGCCACGCCCTGCACGCCGGCCAGCTCGGTATCGATTGCCGCTACTGTCATGTGGGGGTGGATAAGGGGCCAACTTCCACTGTGCCTGCCGCACAGACCTGCATGAACTGTCACAACCAGGTCAAGGTGGACAGTCCACTGCTCGCCGTCGTACGCAATAGCTACGAAACCGGCCAACCGGTGCCGTGGGTTAAAATCCATCAAGTGCCCGATTACGCGTATTTTAACCACTCCGTGCACATCAACCGCGGCGTGAGCTGCGTGGAGTGTCACGGCCGCGTGGATGAGATGGACACCGTCACCCACAGCAAATCACTCAGCATGGGCTTCTGCTTGGATTGCCATCGCAATCCCGAGAAGGTCATCCGCCCCCTCGATAAAGTCACGGACCTCGCATGGACGCATCCCGAAGGGGAAGCCGGCCAACTGCGCGACGGTGCCAAGTTTGTCCACGACTGGAACATCAAGCCTCCGCAAAGCTGCTCCGGCTGCCACCGATGAAACGCATATTTCACCATCCCGCTCCCACTGAGAACGAGCTGAAGAACGGCCCGAAGTATTGGCGCAGTCTCGGCGAACTGGCGGCCACGCCCGGCTTCAAGGACCAGCTGGCGCGCGAATTCCCTGAAGGGGCTTCGTCCATCGAAGGCGTCGATCGTCGCCACTTCATGAAGATCATGGCCGCCTCGTTCGCGCTGGGCGGTGTTGGTCTGGCTGGATGCCGCCGCCCCGAGGCGCATATCATGCCCTTTGGCAAATCGGTCGAGGGTGTCATCCCCGGCCTGCCCCTCTATTTTGCCACAGCCATGCCGCTGCGCAAAAGCGCGATTCCGCTACTGGCGGAAACGCATCAAGGCCGCCCGACCAAGCTCGAAGGCAATCCCGCCTACGCGCCGCATGGCGGAGCGAGTTCGCTGCTCGCGCAGGCCTCGGTGCTCGATCTCTACGATCCTGATCGCGCGCGTGCCCACACGCAAAATGGCACCACACTCACCGTCGCCGCCGCCAAGGATTTGCTCGTCGCGTTGGGCAAGGAACACATGACCAACGGCGGCGCGGGCCTCGCTTTCCTCGCCGGGGAATCCAGTTCGCCGACACGGGCGCGGCTCGTGAAGAAGCTGCGCAAACAATTGCCCCAGGCTATTTGGGCCGAATACGAACCGCTGCAAGACGAGCCGCCCGTGGCCGCTGCCCGGGCCGCCTTTGGTCGTGCCGTGAAACCGATGTACCGCTTCGGCAAGGCCAAGCGCATCGTTTCGATTGACGCCGATTTCCTCCACGCGGAGAGCGGCAGTCTTTATTACGCCCGCGATTTCGCCAAGGGCCGCAAGGTCGTCAAGCGCGATGACCCGATGAACCGCCTTTATGTGGCCGAGAGCGCCTTCACGCTCACCGGCTCGATGGCCGATCACCGTTTGCGTCTGGCGAGCAGCCACATGCTGGCGTTTGCCGCCGCGCTGGCCAATCAAGTGCTCGGCTCTTCGCCGCTCGACGCACTCGCGCAAGGCTTGGATTTTCCGCGCCGCGAAGAATGGCTCAAGGCCTGCGCTGACGACCTACGTTCTCACAAAGGTGAATGTCTCGTGGTCGCCGGCGCGCATCAGCCCGCCGCGGTCCACGCCATCGCTTACGCGTTGAACGCTGCGCTGGGCAACATCGGCCACACGGTGGACTTTGTTGAAACCGGCGCGAATGAAGCCGCTTCGCTGGCGGAACTCGCCACAGCGATCAAGGCCGGCTCGGTCAAGTCGCTCGTGGTGCTCGGAGGCAATCCCGTTTACAACGCGCCCGCCGATCTCGACTGGGCGGCGTTGCAGAAGTCGGTAACCAACGTGGTGCGCCACGGCTACTACGTGGACGAGACCTCGCACGCGGCCGGCACGCACATCGCGGCGACACACTACCTCGAATCATGGGGTGATGCGCGCACGGTTGATGGCACAGTGGTGCCGGTACAACCGATGATTCTGCCGCTGTTCGGCGGACTCACCGAGCTTGAAGCTTTGGCGTTAATCGGTGGGGAAACTGAAACCGATCCTTACGCGCTGGTGCGCGCCACGTTGGCCAAGCTGACCGGAGGCGATACCGACGCAGCGTTCAAGCAATTCCTGCACGACGGAGTGCTGGCCGATTCAGCCTACGCCATCGCCAAGGTGGACTGCGACCGGGGCGGGGTGGAGACACTCATCCGCAACGCGCCAGCACCAGAATCTCTCTCGGCCTCCAATCTCGAAGCTCGTTTTGCGGCGGACCACAAACTGGACGACGGTCGATTCAACAACAACGGTTGGCTACAGGAGTGCCCCGATCCAATCACCAAGATCACTTGGGAAAACGCGATTCTCATCAGCCCGCGCTTGGCCAAGGACCTCGGCTACAATCCTACCGAATCGTTCATCCAAGTCGCCCGTATGCCCCTGGCTGATTCCGAGCGCGGGGTCGAGATGGCTCCAGTAGGCGAGGTGACGGTCAACGGCCGCACTGTGCGCGGTCCGGTTCATATTCAACCGGGCCTGTCGAATTACACCATTGTTCTGCCCGTCGGTTACGGCCGCGCGGTGACAGGACGAATTGGCGAAGGCTCGGGCTTCAACGCGTTTGCGGTGCGCTCTTCGACGGGGCCGGCGTTTGCGACCGGCGTCACGCTCCGCCTAACCGGCGACCGTGTCCGTCTCGCCAGCACGCAGGAACACTGGTCTATGGAAGGCCGCGACTTGGTGCGCGAGGCCAACCTCGACGAAGTGCAGGATCCGTCCAGTGTTGGTCTGGCTTATGTCGAAAAGATCGGCCTCGAGGCGCACAGCCCGCCGATTTACGGCGAGGCAGGGGAGAAGCTTCCCTTGGCGGTAAAAGTGGCAAATACCCCGCGCGGCAACTCACTTTACGAGAGCCCGGATTACACTGGTGTTCACCAGTGGGGCATGAGCATCGATCTGAACACCTGTATCGGCTGCAACGCCTGTGTGGTGGCTTGCCAGGCGGAGAACAACATCCC
>JADLBI010000248.1 GCA_020847775.1 Opitutaceae bacterium | reverse complement strand
GTCGAGCTTGGGCAGTGGATACGGCACGCCGAAGTAGTCGGTCTGGTAAGCGAGGATGTCGCGCGCGGCTTGCAGCGGGTAGTCCATCGAGGGCTGCTTGCCTTCGGTCGCGAGCACGCGGATGAGGGTGTCGCCGAGGCGGGTTTCCTTGGTGTCGAACTCCGCCGCGCAGACCGCCACGAGATAGGTGGGCATGAGCGGGCTGCGGGCAAAGGTCACGGCTTTGCGGCCGTCGCCGAGCGGCACGCTGCGAATCTCCGGCAGGTTGGAAACCGCCGTGAGCCTTGCCGGCACGACGATGGTGAGATCGAAGGTGGCGCGAAAGGCGGGTTCATCCCACGACGGGAAAACGCGGCGCGCGTCGGCGACCTCCATTTGCGTGCCGAGCATGAATTTGGGGCCGCCCGCCGTCGGGTATTTGTCCACGAAGAGCCCGTTGGAGGAACGGTTGAGCTTGCCGCGATAATGAAAGACGAGCGTGTGCGGGCCGGGCGGCAGGGCGACGGGCAGGGTGAGGATCTGGGAGGCTTGGTCGTAGCTGGCGGTGATCGGCTGGGCATCCGCGCCATCGCCGAGGGTGATGCGGTCGAATTCCAGTTCCAATGCCTGCAATTTCACTTCGCTGACGGCCTCGCGCGCTTCGACGTCGATGCGCGCGGTGCCGACAAACGTGCGTGCTTCGAGATCGGGTTCGAGCCGTAGTTCGTAGTGGCGCGGCACGACGGTCTTGGGCAGCCGGCCCGGCGTGGTCTCAAACGAAAAACGCGCCTCGGCACAGAGCAGCGCGGGAAATAGCAACAGGATAATCGGCCAATATCTGGCCGCGCGGGGTAACGGGGAACGCATGACCGCTATGCATCAATGATGACCGCCTGATGTCAATTTTGGCGCAGGACGGGGGCGTTGCGGAAGCGGGCGCGGAAATCGTAGTTTGTGCCGACGTATGGGCTGGGGGACGGAACGTGTTGCGAGATTGGTGGCCGTGAGCGTGAGCGAGTGATGGCTTGATCACTCGCTCATGCTCGTGGATACGCCATTCACGTCGAAGCGAGCTGCGCGGTATGAAATCTATCGCGAATCAGGTAGCGGCGGGCGGTTCGAGTGACTCTTCGGTTGGCGTGCTGCCGGCGGCTTCCTGTTCCTCGTCGGTTTCAACAATGCGGGCGATGCTGAGGATGCTGTCGCCTTCGGCGAGGGTGAGCAGCTTCACGCCTTTGGCGCCGCGGCCGGTTTCACGGATTTCCTTCACGCGGGTCCGGATGCTCTGGCCCTTGGTGGTGAGGAGCATGACTTCGTCCTCGTCGCGCACGCTGAGCGCGCCGGCCACGGCGACGGAGTTGTCGTCGGGCAGGTCGATCGCGATGACGCCGGAGCCGCCGCGCTTGGTGAGGCGGTAATCCTCGAACGGCGTGCGCTTGCCGATGCCGTCCTCGCGCGCGACGAGCAGGCGGGCCTCGTGATCGCAAACCTCGATGGCTTGCACGTAGTCGCCCTCGATCTTGAACCGCATGCCGGTGACGCCCTGGGTGTCGCGGCCTTGGTCGCGGAGGTCGGACTCGTTGAAGCGCACGGCCTGACCGCAATGCGAAACGAGGATGATTTCGTTTTCGCCGTTGGTGAGCACGCAGCCGACGAGACTGTCGTCGTCGCCAAGCTTGATGCCGCGCAGGCCGCCCTCGCGCGTGGCATTGGCGTAATCGGCGAGGTTGGTTTTCTTGGTCACGACGTTCTTGGTGGCCATGACGAGGTGGCGGTTGGGATCGAAGTCCTGCACGCAGATCATCGCGGCGATGCGCTCGCCTTCGGAGAGCGCGAGGAAGGACTTGGTGGACTTGCCCTTCGAGGCGCGCGTGCCCTCGGGCACGTCGTAAACCTTCTTGGCGAGGCACTGGCCGGTCGTGGTGAGGAAGAGAATGTAATCGTGCGTCGAGGCGGTGAAGAGATGCTCGACGAAATCCTCCTCGTAGGTGTCGGCGCCGATGACGCCCTTGCCGCCGCGTTTTTGCGAGCGGTATTCGGCGACGGGCGTGCGCTTGATGAAGCCGAGGTGGGAGACGGTGATGACGCAGCCCTCGTTGGGGATGACGTCCTCCATGCGGAACTCCCCGGCGGCGGCGGTGATCTCGGTGCGGCGCGGCGAGGTGTATTTCGCCTTCATCTCGAGCAGCTCCTTTTTGATCAACGCGAGCAGTTTTTCCTCGGAGGCGAGGATGCTGCGCAGCTCCTCGATGATGATCATGAGCTCGCGGTATTCGGCCTCGATCTTGTCGCGTTCGAGGCCGGTGAGCTGGTAGAGGCGGAGTTCGAGGATGGCGTCGGTCTGGCGCTCGGAGAGCGGATACTTGGCCATCAACCGTTCCTTGGCCTCGGCGCGATTGGCGGAGGCGCGGATGATTTTGACGAAGTCGTCGAGGTTATCGAGGGCGATGATGTAGCCCTCGAGAATGTGCGCGCGGTCCTCGGCTTGCTTGAGGCGGAACTTGGTGCGGCGGGTGACGACGTCGCGGCGGTGCTCGATGTAGCATTCGATGAGTTCCTTGATGTTCATCTGCTTCGGCCGTTTCTGGTCGAGCGCGAGCAGGGTGACGCCGAAGGAGGATTCGAGCGCGGTTTTTTGGAAGAGCTGGTTGAGGATCGGCTTGGCCTGTTCGCCGCGCTTCAGCTCGATGACGATGCGGGTGTTTTCGTCGGACTCGTCGCGCAGGTCGCGGATGCCG
>JADLBI010000247.1 GCA_020847775.1 Opitutaceae bacterium | reverse complement strand
AGCAGCACGAGTGGCGTTGCCGCCGGACAGATGCCGCCGAGGATGGTGCGATCGGTTTCCCACCAGGTGCGGTTGATTTTCCCGGGCACAAACAGATCGGTCAGAAGAAAGTTGCGGCGGAGCTCGGCCGGTGGCATCGCGGGAACAATCGCGGGATGTTGGGCTAAAATGTGTCGCATGAGAATAAGGAGTAAGGGTGGCGCGTCGGAGCGAGCCGCAAGGGCCGGTCCCGCGTGAAACCGTCGCGGAACCGGCGCTGCATACCGACAATCACCACGTGCCTTTGACGCCGACGGCGAACTGCACGCCGAATTCCTCGAGCCGATAGTTGTGGCTGTAGGCGGGAGAGACGGCGTTGTAGTTCTCCAAGATTTGCGGCACATTCAGGATATTGCGGGCGTTGACGAAGGCCGTGAAACGTTTGCTGAACTGGTATTCGGCGTTCACATCCATGAAGGTCCGGGGCGCGTAGAACTGCTGGAAGCCGGCGGCCGCGCCACCAAACGCGCTGCCGGTTTGCAACGATAGCCGTTGGCGGCCGCGGTAATTCCACTTGAGCGACAGCACGACGGGCTTGCGGCTGTAGGTCACGCCCCAGCTGGCGGATTTCTCGATGAACTTGGCGAAATCCGCGTTATTGGCGCCGGACAGGTGCAACCGGGTCGCGTTGGCGAACACGCTGAAATCCTTGCCGATGCCGGGCAGAAAGCCGAGCGACTGTTGGTAGTTGAACTCCACGCCGTTGATTTTGGCTTTGCCGACATTCACCGCCGTCTGCAGATCCAGCCCAATGGTGGACGGGTCGAGGTTGAACTCGGCGGCGTCCTGGGCCGTGACGGTGCTCGTGTTCCGCCCCCAGAAGTCGTCGATGTTCTTCATGAAATATCCCGCGGACACCACGCCGCCCTGGGGGAAGTAGTATTCGAGTGAGAAATCGTAGCTCTTGCCTGCCCATGGTTTTAGACCGGTGTTGGTGACGATCACCGTCATCGGAGGGACATTGCCTATGCCGTCATTGACGCTGGTGCTGGTGTCGTTCACGCGGGCCAGCGGCAGGATGTTGGAGAAATCCGGTCGGCCTAAGGATGTGGAATACGAGAAGCGGCCCAGCAGTTTCTCGGTGATCGAGTAGTTGGCGTGGAAGCTCGGGTAATAGCCGTCGTAGGTGGCGTTGGTGTTATACGCCCGCTCCAAGAAGTTGGCCTGAAGCAACGGCATGGTCGTGATGGGGCCCCTGGTCAGCGGGCCGGTGCCTTCGTCCTCGGTCTTCTCGTAGCGCACACCGGTGACAATACCCAGGCGGTTTTCCAGCAGCTTGAGCTCGGCCTGCACGTAAGCGGAAGAGATCGTCTCCGTCAGATATTGGGAATTCTGCCGGCGGAAACGTTCGGCCGCGAGTTGCTGCGCACTGGTCTGGGCAAACGCCGACGGGTTGTCCTGCAACAAACGATAGAGCGCGTAGGGGTCGGGGTATTGCTGCGGCGGCAGGCCGAAGAAGGTGTCCTGATTGAGGTAACCTTTATCCGTGTAGTTGGCCCCGGTCACCGTGCCGGCGAGATTCCACGATTCATCCCAACGTCGGATGTCGCGCGTTTGCTTGCGCAGATCCACGCCGGACTTGAGCGCGAACGGAACGCCCACGTCGAAATTATACTTCGCGTCGAATTGCCGCCGACGAACTCATCGGAGGCGTCGATGGGGCTGCCGCGGCCGAAAGTAATCGAGTAATTGCTGTATAGCGTCGGATCGAGCTCCTGGCCCGCGGCATTGTAAACATGGATGCCGCCCGGGCGGGTTTCGTTAATGTCGGTGAAGCTGATGCGCGACACCCCGATCATCTGCGAGCGGACTTCATTGAAATGCCCGCGGCCGGTGTCGCGATACCAGGTTCGAGAACGCGAACCGTTGACGCTGGCGCCAAGTTCCCAGTTGCCCGAGTTATACGACCAATCGACATTGCCGGCCACCGTCGCGCCATATTTGTCGCGAAACGACGTCTGGCCTTGGACCGAACCGCGGCCACTGGCACCGGTCACGGAGGTCTCGGTCCAACTCAGCGGCGTGCCGCCCGAAGGCGTGGATGTGGCGGATGTGCCCACATTATAGGTGTAGTTGCGATTGCCGAATTGGGAGAGGTAGTAATTGCCCTGAACACTGGCGGAGAGCACCTGGTTCGGCGCGATTTTCCAATCAGCTTTGACGCTGGCCGAGCGGCGAAACGTGTTTTTCGGGCCGTCCTGAAACAGGTATTGCTGCAGATAGGGATTGGTGGCGGTCGCGCCGGCTTGGGCGAAATTGTAGGTCTTTTGCGAGCGGTGCTGCTCGTTGTACTGGTTGGACATGAGTCCCGTCACCACGATGCCAAAGGTCTTGGAAACTGGGAGGGTGTAATCAAAATCAAATCCGGGCAAAACCTTGTAGGTGGCCTTGTTCATCGGCCCGGGCGTCTTGGAAAACAAGTCGAGGTCCTCGCTGTTGGCGCTGAGATAGACGCGGTATTTGAAAGCCGCGCCTTTGCGCTCAAACGCGTTTTTGCTCACCATGTTGACCGCGCCGCCGAGCGAGTCGGCCGGCATGCTGGGCAACGGCGCCTTGGTCACCTCGATACGCGCCATGTTGTTGATGGAGACTTGCTCGAATTCAAACGAGCGGCTGGAGGCACCCGAAGAGGCGCTCGCCATGCGCGCGCCGTTCACCGAGATGCTCGTAAAGTTGTCCGCGAAACCACGCACCGCCATCGTGCGTACGTCGGCCGCGACATAGTCAACCGACACGCCGGGCAAGAACTTCATAAACTCGCCCACATTGCCTTCCGTGACATCGCCAAAGGCGTCGGCGGAAACCACATTCTTGAGATTGGCAGAATAGCGCTGCTCGTTGGCCGCAATCGAGGCGGCGTTGGTGTCGCGCTCGGCGGTCACCGCAAAAGCGTCCAGCTCCACCGTTTCGCCGGAATCGGCAACCCGCGATTCGTAGCGCGCATTGGCCAAGCTGACATTCTGCACGGTGTTGCCACCGGACGTGACCGTTACCGCGATGGTCTTTGACACTAAACCGGTGAAGGCGAAGGTGAGCTCTACTTCACCCGCTGGCAGACCACTTATTTGGTAGTCGCCATAGTCGTTGGTGAAATAATCGCGGTTGCCACCCTTGACAGTGATTTTGGCCAAGTTGAGCGAGTTTCCCGACAACGCGTTCTCGACCCGGCCGCTCACGCTACCGGCGCCTTGGGCAAACGCCGTGGCCGACACCAGCGCATTGGACAACAGGACGATCATGATACCAAACAACCGGGCGCGGGCCCGGAACAAGCCAACTGGGAGATACGCGCAAAGATTGGTCCGGCGCGACGCGGATTCAATGGATGACATGGGATGGTTGGGGTTAGATTTCGAGGGGCAGACCCGGGGGCGGGTCTCGGTCACTTAAAAGTTCATATATGAACTTTATGTTCAGTAAAGAAAAATACCGCACGGCATGCAAGAAATATTTTGGCGAATTTCAGCTTCAATCGCCTTCCGTGATTCCGCCTTGGGAATACCCCGCGGACTTATCCGGGAATT
>JADLBI010000246.1 GCA_020847775.1 Opitutaceae bacterium | reverse complement strand
CGTCATCGGCGTGCCGAAGACGATCGACAACGACCTGCCTGTCACCGACCACTGCCCCGGCTACGGCAGCGTGATCAAGTATCTCGCCACCACCGTGCGCGAAGTCGCCTGCGACTCCGAGGCCATGGGCCAGGGCGACCTCGTCTCCATCATCGAGGTCATGGGCCGCTCCGCCGGCTGGATCGCCGCCGGTGCCGCCCTCGCCAAGCGCCGCGACCACCCGCACGATCCGCCGCATCTCATCCTCCTGCCCGAGGTGGCCTTTAATCAGGAAAAAATCCTCGAGGACATCCGCCGCGTGCTGAAGCGCGAAAAATTCTGCTCCATCGTGGTCGCCGAAGGCCTCGTTGACGCCGATGGCAACTACGTCGCCGCCACGGCCAACACTGACGCGTTCGGCCACGCCCAGCTCGGCGGTGCCGGTGATGCCCTCGCCGACATCATCGAGTCTAATCTCCCCGGCGTGAAAGTGCGCGTCGCCAAGCCCGGCCTCATGCAGCGCGCCGCCGCCCACGCCGGCTCCAAGACCGACGCCGACGAAGCCTACCTCGCCGGCCAAAAAGCGGTCGAAGCCGCCATCAACGGCGAGACCGACAAGATGGTCACCCTCATCCGCGGCGACGACGGCAATCAATACACCTGCGAAACCGGCCTCGCCCCCTTGAGCGAGATCGCCAACGGCGTGAAGAAGCTCCCCGCCGAATGGGTCAATGAGGACGGCATCAGCATGAACCACCAGTTCGTGCGCTACGCCCAGCCGCTCATCCAAGGCGAAACCGTCGTCCCGCACGACAACGGCCTGCCCGTTTACGCGCGCCTCGACAAGGTCCGCGTGGACAAGGTTCTCCCCGCCTACGAAACCACGTAAGCCGCGAAATCATTTCCAAACCAAAGGCCGGTCCTCCACGACTGGCCTTTTTTCTGCACGGGTTGTGTAACCGGGGTCAGCGACCCCGGCTACATCGATGCCGTGCCATCACTCCAGCCACACTTGTTCAAACGGCCCGAGGGAAAGCATGTTGTCCTCCCAGCCCTTCACGCTCGGGTCCATCAGGTATTGGTTGGTGTAATAATAGACCGGGAGAATAGGCATCTCGTCGGTGAGGATTTGCTCCATGCGCTGCATCTTTTCCAGGCGTTCGTCTTCGTCGTTGGAGCGCATGACCTCCTCGTAGAGCCGGTCGTATTCGGCGTTTTTCCAGCCGGTGCGGTTGAAGCCCGAGTCGGAGGTGAACACACGCAAAAACTGCGACGAATCATACGGCTCCATGATCAGCCCGGCGCGGCAAATCTGGTAGAACTCGTGCTGCATGTTGTCCAAGTAAACCTTCCATTCCTGATTCTCCAACGTGATGTCGACGCCCAGCTCATTCTTCCAGGTCTGCTGGATGGCCTCGGCAATGATGCGGTGGTTTTCCGCGGTGTTGTAGAGCAGCGTGATCGGCGGCATGCCCTTGCCGCCGGGGTAACCGGCCTCGGCCAGTAGGCGGCGCGCCTCGTCGAAATCAAGCTTGGTGCGCGCACGGCTGACATAACCACCGAGGCCCTCGGGCGTGAAATGATACGCGGGCGTTTCACCGGCAAGCGTAACGTTGCTCACCAAGCTCACGCGGTCCACCGCCATCGCGAGGGCCTGGCGCACGCGCACATCGTTGAAAGGCGCGCGGTTCACGTTGAAGTTGTAATAGTAAACGCCCGAGTAGGGGTGGATGTGCAGTTTCTCCGGCGCCTCGCGGCGATAGACCGCGATCTTGGAGAGCGGCACACGCTCGGTCTTGTGCAGTTGCCCGGCGCGAAACGCGGCCTCCTCGGCCGGCTGGTTTTCAATCGGCACGAAGCGGACGCCATTCAGTTTGACCGTCTCATGATTCCAATAAGTCGGGTTGCGCTCGACCTCGATGTAGCTGTTGGGTCTCCAGGCCTTTAACTTGAAAGGCCCATTGCTGACGATGTTGCCAAGGCGAGTCCACTGATTGCCGGGCAGTAGCGGGTCGCCGAACTTCGTCAGCACGTGCATCGGCACGGGATACCATGTGCGCGAGCCCATGGTCTTGAGCAGGAACGGTGCGGGATACTTCAGGCGCACTTCGAGCGTGCGGTCGTCTATCACGCGAAAGCCGACTTGGGTAAAATCGGTGATCTTGCCCTTGTGGTATTCCTCCGCGCCTTCGACGAGGTAGAGTTGGTCGGCGTTGTCGGAGCCGAGTTGCGGCGAGAGTAGCCGGCGGAACGACGCGTAAAAATCCTGCGCGGTGACCGGCTTGCCGTCGGACCACACGGCGTTATCCCGCAGATGAAAAGTATAAAGCAGGCCGTCTTCCGAAACATCCCAGCGCTGCGCCACGCCGGGCTCCGCCTCAAGGGTCTTGGGGTTGTTGCGAGTGAGGCCCTCGAACAGCGTCGCGGTGACGTTGCGCTCCGGGATGCCGGTGATCGTCTGCGGGTCGAGATCGGAAGGCTCCGCGCCGTTGCCGACAATCATGATGCCGTCGCGGGTAGCCTGTTGCACCAATGTCTCATGCTTGCCGCAACCTGCAGCCATCAGCAGCACACATGCGGCGACCGCGGCACCGAATTGACGCGGGGGGAAAAGTGGTAAGGGGTTCATATCGACGGATATTCTGCCCCAGCTCACCACGGAAGGAAACCTGCAAATTATCCGCCCGGTCTGGGGCGTATATCCACCATGACGCAGCCGTCTAATACATTGGGTGGCAGTGCCTCCGTCTTTGACTCACCTTGTCTATATATTCTTGTCTGGCGAACCCGCACCCATGCGCCATGACACACGAATTGGCGAGGGGTTTTGACGAGGGACTTTTCCTATTTATGCTTTCGACATGATGTTTACGGATTCTGCGATTGAAGCCGAAGCGGAGCGCCTGCTCGGTTCGCTCATGCACGTCGAGTGCGATCCGAAAGGTCGCAAGTGGAATCTCGACACCTGCCGTGAAATCGCGCCGCTCACGCTCGAAATCAACCAACTCAAAAAAGAGAAAAACGCCGTCATTCTCACCCATTCCTACGTCGAGCCCGAGATCGTTTACGGCGTCGGCGATTTCAAGGGCGACTCGTATTTCCTCAGCCTCAAGGCCCAGGAATCGCGCGCCGACATCATCCTCTTCGCCGGCGTGGTCTTCATGGCCGAGACCGCCAAAATCCTTTCGCCCGAGGCCACCGTGATTGTGCCCGACCGCGGCTCGGGTTGCTCGCTGGCCGATTCGATCACCGGCGCGGATGTGCGGCTCATGAAATCGCTCTATCCCGACGCGGCGGTTGTCTGCTACATCAACAGCACCGCCGAGGTGAAGGCCGAGTGCGATGTCTGCGTCACCTCGGGCAACGTTTACGACATCGTCGCGTCGCTGCCGCAGCAGCGGATCGTCTTTGTGCCCGACCGCCTGATGGCCGACAATATCCGCAATGAGCTGCGCCAGCGCGGCGTGAACAAGGAAATCATCTCGTCCGACGGCACCTGCATGGTGCACGAAGAGTTCGACGTGGAGCAGATCAAGCAGGCCCGCGCGCAGTTCCCCGGCCTCAAGGTCGTGTCGCACCCCGAATGCACCGAGGAGGTCGCGCAGGCTTCCGACTTCGTCGGCAGCACCGGCGCGATGATGAAATATGTGAAGGCCACGCCGGCGCCGTATTTTCTCATGCTCACCGAATGCGGCCTCGTCGGTCGGCTCGAAGTCGAGGATCCGGAGAAGAGCTTCATCGGCGGCTGCCGCCTGTGTCCCTACATGAAGCTCAACTCGCTCGAAAAAATCCGCGACGCCCTGCGCGCCCCGCGCCCCGGGCAAATCGTCACGCTCGACGAGAACCTGCGCCAAAGTGCCGCCCGCTGCATCGACCGCATGTTCGAACTCACCCCATGACTCGCTGCGCGGGTAAATCCCAAAGTCCAAATCGCAACCTCCAAAGCAACTGTTCGTAATACGAACAGTTGGATCCACGCCTTAACCGCATGATTACCCCTCGCACCGACCACTTGATCGATCTCGCGCTTGAAGAGGATGCCGGGCTCGGCGACATCACGAGCCGCGCCATTTTTCCCGCGAAGCACACCTCGCGCGCATTTATCGAGGCGAAGCAGGAACTCGTGTTGTGCGGCGTCGAAATCGCCGCCCGCGTGTTCACCCGCGTCGATCCTGCCCTGCGGGTCAAGGTCGTGGCCCGAGATGGTGACGTGCTCAAGCCGGGCGACCTGGCGTTGCGCATCAGTGGTCCGACCGCCGCGCTGCTCACCGCCGAGCGCACGGCGCTCAATTTCATGCAGCGACTCTCCGGCATCGCCACGCAAGCGCGGCGCTACGCTGATGCGGTGAAGGGCAAGGGCGTGCGCATCGTGGACACGCGCAAGACCACGCCGGCGTGGCGCGCGCTCGAAAAATTCGCCGTGCGCTGCGGCGGGGCTTACAATCACCGCTCCTCCCTCGGCGAACATGTGCTCATCAAGGACAATCACATCGCCGCCGCCGGTTCACTGACCAAGGCCGTGCAACGTTGCCGCGAAGCCGCTCCCCATGCCGCGAAGATTGAAGTCGAGGCGAAGACGCTGGCGGACGTGAAAGAGGCCGTGCGCGCCGGCGCCGAAGTCATCCTGCTCGACAATATGACGCCCGCGCAGGTGAAAGCCGCGGTGGCCGCCATCGGCGGCGCGGCGACGGTCGAGGTTTCCGGTGGCGTGCGTTATGAAACGTTGCGCGATTACGCGCTGCCCGGCGTGGATGTGATTAGCATCGGTGCGCTCACCCACTCCGCCACGGCGGTGGACTTGAGCCTGACGATTCCGGACCAGCGAAAGAAATGAGTTTTACGCAGCCATTTGTTGTAGGGCGGGATCGCCTGATCCCGCCTGCTCGGATCGTTTCAATCAAGGCGGGGTCAGCGACCCCGCCCTGCAGCTCAATCGTCCGATGAAAACCATCACCACCGATTGCCTCATCATCGGCGCGGGTTTGGCCGGATCGGCCTACGCGTTGCATGCGGCGCGGCGCGGGTTGAGGGTGGAACTACTCTCGCTCGATGGTCCGCTCGTCGCGAACAGCGACTGGGCGCAGGGCGGGATCATTTACGAAACCTCCGCCACGCCGGAAAAACTCGCCGCCGACATCATCGCGGCCAGCGACGGCACGGCGAATCCCGCGGCCGTGGCGCATCTCGTGCGCGAAGGTCCCATCGCGGTGAAGGAGCTGCTGCTCGACGAGCTCGACGTGGCGTTTGATCGCGATGCGCGCGGCGAATTGGAATACACGCGCGAGGGCGGTCACAGTGCGCGGCGGATCATCCACGCCAAGGACATGACCGGCCACGCCATTCTGCAAAACATCGTGGGGCGCGTGGATGCGACAGCGGCGATCACACGGCGCAGCGGTTGGGTGGCGGTGGACTTGCTCACGCTTTCGCACAACAGCGAGGATGCGGTCGATCGCTACGCGCCGCTCACCTGTTACGGGGCCTACGCGCTCGATTCCTCCACCGGCGAAGTGCACGCGATCATCGCAAAGAAAACCGTGCTGGCCAACGGCGGGCTCGGGCAGATTTTCCAGCACTCGACGAACCAGCCCGGCAGTGTCGGCCACGGCATCGCGATGGCATATCGCGTCGGCGCGCGATTGATCGATCTCGAATACACGCAGTTTCACCCGACGGTTTTTTTCAAGAAGAACGCGCCGCGTTTCCTCATCACCGAGGCGTTGCGCGGCGAAGGCGCGGTGCTGGTCAACGCCAGGGGCGACCGCTTCATGGATGCGCGGCACCCGCTCGGTTCGCTTGCGCCGCGCGACATCGTTTCGCGCGCGATTCACGAGGAGCTGGCGGCGAGTGGCGAGGCGTGCGTGTTCCTCGATCTCTCGGCGTTGAAGCCGGATTTCATTCGCGAGCGTTTTCCCAACATCGCCGCGCGCTGCGAACAGCACGGTGTGGACATCACGCGCGAGCCGATCCCGGTGGTGCCAGCGGCGCATTTCTCCTGCGGCGGCGTGCACACTGATCTCGCGGGCCGCACGAATGTCCGCCATCTCGCCGCCATCGGTGAAACCGGCTGCACGGGGCTGCACGGCGCGAACCGGTTGGCGAGCACCTCGCTCTTGGAATGTCTGACGAGTGCGAAATTCACCGCGCAGGCGGATGCCGCGGACATCGCTAAAGAACAATTCCGGCTGCCCGATCCGCGGCCGTGGCGCTACGCGGCGCGCGAGGCCGACCCGACCTTGATCCGTCAGGATCTGCACCTGCTGCGCAGCACGATGTGGAACTACGCGGGCATCGTGCGTTCGCCGAAGCGCCTCACGCGTGCCCGGCGCATCCTGCTCGAGTTGCGCGAGGAGATTCAGAGTTTCTATCGCGACTGCCGGGTGACGCCGGAGTTGATCGAACTGCGCAACGCCGTGCAAACCGCGCTGCTCGTGGTGCACGCCGCGTCGCTCAATCCGGTGAGCAAGGGCTGCCACTACGTCGTGGAGGGCGAGTGATGCAGAGCGAGATCGCCTGATCCCGTTGCGAAATATCAGCGGGCTCGCTCTGGCGGGATCAGCGATCCCGACCCACAATTTGGCGGAATGCCGCCGGGCACAGAGACGTGCCCGGCCTCCTTCAATCCACGGCAGCGGCAAGTTTGGCGCGCACTTGCTGGATGATGGTCAGCAATGCGGCGAAGTCTTCGTCGCGCGTGCCGCTGGCGATGTGATACTCGAATTTGCCGGCTTCGAGCATCTCTTTTTCGGCCGTGGCCATGCGGCGGGTGATCTCGGCCTCATCGTCGGTGCCGCGCTCGCGAATACGCAGTCGCAGATGATCGTGGCTCACGTTGATGAAAACGGTGGCGAGGCTGCGCGCGAGCTGCGGGTAATGCGCGCACGCGTCGCGCATACTGGCCACACCTTGCACATCCAAATTAGCCACGAGGCTTTCGCCACGGCCTAGCGGATCGAGCACGGAGGCCGCCAGCGTGCCGTAACGACGGTCGCCATGCACCCAGGCCCATTCGAGGAAGTCGCCCTTGCCCAGTTTTTCGTCGAACTGCGCCGGGCTGAAAAAGTGATAATGCACGCCGTCAACTTCACCCGGGCGCGGCGAACGCGTGGTGGTGGTTACCACGCGCGAGAACCCGAGTCCGGCGTTGACGAGCCGTTCGCACAGCGTGCTTTTGCCGGAACCGGCCGGACCGGCGATGACTAGAAATATGGAATTGGTTGGCGCAACCACGAGACTCAGTAGGTGAAGGCGACAATGGTGAGCAGGAGACCGTAGCCGGCGAACACGGCCCCCAAGACGCGGACGCGGCCGGGCGCGCGAAAGAGCCACTCGAATAAATCGCGCAGCCGATAGGGCGAAGCGCCGAGGTAGATGGCCAGCGCGATGCAGAGATAGACCAAACTCACCATGAACAAGCGTTGCGGTTGGTCGTAGTGCATGTAGGCCGCGTCGAGCAGCGGTGAGGCGCTGAGCAGAATCAGCACCGCGAGACCGCGCACCGCAAGAAAGTCGGGCACGTATTTGAACGAGAGCACGGCGATCGCGCCAAACACGATAGCGAGAATCACGCGGTATTGGCCGAAGTCCGACTCAGGCAGATGCCACACTTTGTAGAGAAACCAGATTGCGCCGCCGCCGAACAGCACGACCGCCGCTGTGGTTGAGCGCGGAAACGCTTTGAGGGAGGCCGTCACGGTGGCCCGACCGCTGAACAGCGCCGCGCCAAACGCCAGCATGAGCAGTCCGGGAATGAGGGTGGCAAGGGTCAGTGACATTGAATAGTTCTCTTTCTCTTAATCGTTCTCTTTCTCCATAAGTCCAGAACCGTAATCGGCTTGTTCTTCGTGCAACTCGGAAGAAAACCGCGCGATGAGCCCCGCGGTCATGGAAACCACGTCGATCAGGATGCGTTTCCCTTCCTCAACCTGAGCGGCAACCAATAAATTCCGGCGGACAAGCACATCCAGACAAGCGGCGCACTCTACCGTGGATCCTCGGGCGATATCAAAATAGCGGCAACGGTCGGGGCGTGAGCGTTTCCCGTTACCTTCAGCCAGATTTAAGGCGATGCTTGTGCTAGCCCGATCCAGTTGATCACGCACGGCAAGTTTCGTCGGCAGTGCTTCAATGATTGGTCCCACCCAAGCCACGAACCGCAGGGCCGCTTGGTAGGCCTTTAGACGTTCATGATCGAATGAGGCAGACATTGAGTGTCACGGATAAAGATTAAGAGAACGAGGAAAGAGAAAGATTAGGACTCCACGCCCGCCAGCACTAGCGCGCCATAAAGTGTGCTGACCGTGGCGCGTTCGATGCGCAGCGGCACGAGCTGGCCAACGAGGCGCGGATCGGCGTCGAACACGCAGACACGGTTGCCGCGCGTGCGACCGGTGAAGTGTTCGCCGGTCTTGTCCGGCCCTTCGACCAAAACCTCCTCGATTGTGCCGATAAGTTGCGCGGTGCGGCGCTCGGAGTTTTTGCGCAGGATATCCAAGAGCACTTGGTTGCGGCGTTCCTTCTCCTCGTCCGGCACTTGGTCGGCGAGGTCGGCGGCGACGGTGCCGCTACGGATGGAGTATTTGAAAATGTAGGCCATGTCGTAGTTGCAGGCCTCGAACAGTTCGCGCGTTTGCTCGAATTCTTCCTCAGTTTCACCGGGGTAACCGACGATGATATCGGTCGAGAAATACATGTCGGGCCGCACCGCGCGGAGCGCGTCCACAATCTCCCGATAGCGTTCGCGCGAGTAAGGACGGTTCATCGCGCGGAGGACGCGGTTGCTGCCGCTCTGCATCGGCAGGTGCACGTATTCGCAGAGTTTCGGCAGGCGGCCGTAGGCTTCGACGAGGTCCTGCTTGAAGCCGCGCGGATGCGGCGAGGTGAAGCGGATGCGCTCGATGCCGTCGATGGCGTGCACCTTTTCGATCAATTGCACGAACGGCGTGACGCCGTCGGTGTGCGCGTAATCGCGGCGGCCGTAGCTCGTGACGATCTGGCCGAGCAACGTAATCTCGCGCACGCCACGGGCGGCGAGTTGCTCGCACTCGCGCACGATGTCGTCCATCGGCCGCGAGCGTTCATCGCCGCGAGTCTTCGGCACGATGCAGAAGTGGCAATCCATGTTGCAGCCCTGCTGAATCGAGACGAAGGCGCTGACCTGCTTCTCCTCGGTTTCGAGGTGGTCGCGAATGGTGTTTTGCGAACCGGCCTCCTCGGCGATATCGACAATCGAGCTCCCAATCGGCACGCCCGCTTCGCGCGCGGCGCGGAGGTTGTCGAGGTAGTCGGGGACTTGGTGAAATTTTTGCGTGCCGACGATCAGGTCCACATCGGGCAGCGCGTCGAGCAGCGCTGCGCCGCGATTTTGCGCCATGCATCCGAGGATGCCGAGGACGAAGTCGGGCTGCCGCTTTTTGCGGGCGGCGACGTTGGCGGCCTTGCCGATGGCCTTCTGCTCGGCCGCGTCGCGCACGCTGCACGTGTTGAGCAGCATAATGTCGCAGTCGTCCTCCGAGCGCACGATGCGGTAGCCGCGGGCGCGCAGCATCGCCGCGACAGCCTCACTGTCGCGCTCATTCATCTGGCACCCGTAGGTTTTGATGTAAACGCGGTTCACGATGCGAAGGGTCCTAAGTAAGCCGCGCGCCCGGCGGGTCAACGCGGGAAAGCGTCAACCTTGCCTGCGCCGCGGAAATGGACAGACTGGCGACATGTTGCGCCGAATAATTTTGGTTCTGTCCATCGCCGGACTGGTGGGGGCAGCACCGGCTGCAGTGCCCGCGGGCGCGGAGGCGGTGATGGTGGCCATCGGCGATCAGCACTCGGCCTACGCGCGCACCGCGCAATTCGTGGGTCTGGTCGCGGAGCTCAAGACCACCGGGCTGCCGCTGGCGGTCTTGATCGACGGAGATGTGTTCGAGCACGGCAACACCGTGGCGCGCGGCAGCAGCGGCGAGATCGACTACGCGATGCTGGCGGCGCTGGCGCGGCTCGCACCGACCGTGCTCAATCTCGGCAACCACGAAGCGGAGTTTTCCACTTTGGCCGAAACCGTTCACCGAGCGGAAGCGGCGGGGGTGCAGGTCGTGAGCAACATCACAGACCGAGCCACCGGCAAACCCTTCGCGCCGCCCGCCGTGACGCTGGAACTTGGCGACAATCACCTCGTGGTGCTGGGGCTCGCCACGGATCAGGTCCACACTTACCGCGAAGCGGTGCGGTCGGAACTGGCGTTGTCCGAACCGGTGAATTGGGCGCGCGCGCATTGGCCGTTCTTGCTGTCTGAGGCGTATGGTGATCGCATTTTTCCCGCCATCCTCAGTCATGCCGGGCTTATGGCCGACCGCAATCTGCTGCCGTTGGTGCCGGACGGCACGTTATTCATCGGCGCGCATAACCATCTGCAGTTGCTCGAACATTTCGGCCGCACCGTGTATGCCCACGCGGGCTCGCGGAACGAATCGACCGTGGTGGCGTGGCTCTGCCGCGATGCCACCGGCGCGGCTCATTGGGAAGCCGAGCTGCGGCCAATCCCGACTGACGGGCCGACCGACGCGGCGTTGGCGGCACTGATCCAGCGCGTGACCGAGGCTCATCAAACCGAGGCCGACCGCGCGGTCATCGGCCACGCCCCCCGCGCTTTGACCAAGGCGGATGCCGCGCGATGGGTCGCCGAGACCGTGCGCGCGGCGGTGTCGGCGGATGCGGTGCTGATCGGCAACACGACGTTTGGCGACGGCTTGCCCGCCGGCGCGATCACCCAGGCGCAATTCGACGCTTGCGTGCGTTTCACGGGCGCGATTTGCGAAGCCAGCGTGGACGGCGCGCGGCTGCGCGCGCTGCTGGCCGCGGCCAACCAAGGCCCGGACACGCCGTTCGCCGAACGTCGCGGCGAGTTTCAGTTCGCGGTGGGCCCCGCGCAGATCGATCCGTCAAAAACCTATACCATCGCCACGACCGATTGGGGGGCGAAAAACAGCGCGCGTTACTTCGGCGGACCCGCCATCGCGTGGCGCGAACGACCGGGAATGGAATTAAAATCGCTCGTGCGGGAGCGGCTGGCGGCTGAGTCAACGGCCGCCGCGCCTGAACCCCCAACCACCCAGACCGCCACCGCCTCGCCGCCCTCGCTCGACGACCTCTACGACGCGGGGCAAATGCTCTTCGATCTCTTCGCGCCGGAGGAAATTAAGGAGGAATACGAATTCCCCTCGCGCGAACAATGGAGCGAATTTGCCGGACGGCTCCAACAGGCCCTGCAAGGGGATGATGTGGCGGCATTGGCGGCGTATGAGCCCGAGGCTCGCGCCGCGCTGCTGGCGTTGCGCGGCCTGCCCGGGGGCGGGGAATACGCCGACTGGCTGGAGGAGCGGCTCGATTACATCTCGGCCGCGAAACAAATGAAGGCCGCGCCGCCGACGCCATCGCCATCGCCGCGGGCTAACGCGCCCGAGACCATTCCGCATTTGCCGCTTTGGCGTGAACGCATGACCGGGCGCGCCCCGCCGCAGCGTGCGCCCGATCTACTGCCGGTGTTACAAAAAGCGTTTCAAGCCGAAGGCCTGCCGGGCGAGCTCGTTTGGCTGGCCGAGGTGGAGTCGTCATTCAATCCCGCCGCACGCAGTCCGGTGGGTGCGCGCGGACTGTTTCAATTCATGCCGGAAACGGCGAAGGAGCTGGGCTTGAGCACCTGGCTGCCCGATGAGCGCACCGATCCGGAAAAGTCCGCCCGGGCCGCGGCGCGTTACCTGAAAAAGCTGCACGGGCAGTTCGGCGACTGGCCGCTGGCCCTCGCCGCTTACAATGCCGGACCGGGCCGCGTGCGCCGCACTTTGAACAAACGGCAAGGCGTGATCTTCGCCGACATCGCCTCAAGTCTCCCGGCCGAAACGCAGATGTATGTGCCGAAAGTCTTGGCGACGATCGAGGCTCGCACGGGGATCGTCTGGGCGGACCTTCAGGGCGTCTCGATATAATCCTAAATCCGGAGTCGGATTTGACCACGGATTGCACAGATAGCACGGATACAGAGGACTATGAGGCAGATGATGTCTGGGATGCATTCACCTCCAAGGTGAAGACATGGAAATTCATCATGCCTTGGTCATCCGTGCCCATCCGTGTAATCCGTGGTTTCAACGGCGTTTTCTAGGCTTATTTGAAATGCTCTAGTCGTTCCGGCGGGCATTGCGCCTGCGCCAGAAGACCAGACCAAAGACAGCGAGGCCGGCAAGCTCGGCGTCCGTCGACGGCTCGGGCACAGCGGAAACCGGGGTGTAGCCGGTCACGCGGAACAGGGTCGAAGCCCCATTGAGCAGACCGGTGCCGACGATGGTCGTGCCGTCGGCGGCGATCGCGCCGGACTGAAACTCCCAGCCCGTGACATCCAGCCCGGCTGCCGCGAGCGCGTCGCCCAAGGGGCGCATGCCGGTGGTCAGATCCCAGATGAACGGATACATCGTGTAAGATTCGATGTCGTCTACCGGCGGACCATACATACCGGTAATGATGCTGCCGTCGTCTGATATGTTCAGCGCATCGCTTTCCCGGAAGCCTGGGAGGTAGCCCAGTAATTGGTAGCCGCCCGCTTCCGTCCAGCGCACGGCCTGCGAGCGGAAGTCGGGGTCCGTATATGTCGAAACATCATTGATAACCGAACCAACGGCGACCTGTCCGTTGGCCGTGAGCGCACGCAATTCTAGGGAATTCCAGTTATGGCCGTTTTCCGGCGTTAGGCTGCTGACGCTAGGGAGAGCGGTCGAGGCGCTGTTGTGGTGATAAGTGGTGTTGGTGACATAGGTCGATCCATCGGACGAGAAGGTCTGGATTTTCTCGGTAACGGGAGAGCCGAGGCCACCACCCGAAGTCCAGAGGTAGTATTGGTTCTCAAACCGCAGGCTGACCTGGCTGCCATCAGCGGAGATGGCATACGTCGAATTAATGACATTCAACGCGGAAGGCGTGGCTAAGGCCGTGGCGGTGCCGTTGCTCCAAATGTAGGGTGTCCAAAGCCGTTCTGCCGGAGGACCTCCAGGCCCCGTGCGGGCAAAACCGACAACCGTGCTCCCATCGCTCGATAGGCCCGTGATGAACTCTTGACTACTGCTGGGGTCAAGGCGCACGGCGGTCGCGCCAGTGGATGTATTCCAGATGAAGTTACTGGTGAGCGTGGAGCCCGAGTAAACAAAGGTGCTGCCGTCGGCGGAAACCGCGCCGCCCGTATTGAGACCGCTTAAATAAGCGTTCGTGGGGGCCGAGCTCGTCTGGATGGCAATCTGGGCGCTCGCTAATGGCGCGATGAGGCTGGCGGAAAAAAACGCTAGGCTAAAGAGCCATACGCGTTGCAAGGTCGAGGGGATGCTGGGGTTCATGGCATGTAAGCTATTGTCAGATGGGTAATAAAGCAAGGTTTATTGAAAGAACGGCTCGCGTGGATTTCAGTTCGCCAGCGGTCAGACAGGCGTTTTGCTGGCGGGATGGGATTCTTCGATCGCCTCGCCGGAAAGAAAACCCCGGTTTCCTCACCCGTCGTCCCGGCACCCGCCCCGGCTCCGGTCGCAACGCCAGCTAGCCCCGCCCTATCCGGCAACATCATGCCACGGCTCATCGCGGCGCGCGCCAAGCTCGAGGCCAAGGACGTGCCCGGCGCGATTGCGATTTACGAAGAAGTTCTCGCTGTCGCTGGCGAACGCGCCGACGTGCTCGTGACCATTTCCGGCGACCTCGGCACGACCGGCAATCTGCGCGAGATCACCGAACTGATCGGCCCGCGTTACGACGCGGAAAAACACGGCCCGGCCACCGGTCTCAACTTGCTGCAGGCCTACCTCGCGCTGCGCAATGCCGACGCCGCGCAGCATGTGCTCGACATCCTTTTCGACCTGAAGCGCCCCGATCTGGAGGAGCGGCTCCACGGATTTTCCAATGCCATCGCCGATTTGATGGCCACGGGTCAGATGCAAGAGAACAACCCGACCGCCGGCGGAGACCCCGAACAGGTGCAAAAGGCACAGATCAGTCTCGTCACCATCAGCAAGCCGATCTGGTCCTACGGGTTGGAGGCCGTGGGTGAACTTTTTCCGCCGCGCCCGGGCAACGTGCGCCGCGTGGCCTTTGCCCAGCTCGCGTTGACGGGTTTGGCCAACGCCGCCGAATTCGCGAAGCAACCCGAGGAGGAAATGGGGCGGCTCAGTCGCGCGATCCCGCTCTGGCTCGCCGAGGCGTTCAGTTACTCGCCGAGCTATGCCGCGCTGGCGGCGCTGGGGGTGCACAGTATGCCCGGCACGCCCGGCCACTACGCGGTGTTTCCCGCCGAGTGGTCCACCGACAATCTGCGCCAACTCGTGGACACCGCCGGTGCCGAGCTCGATTACATCTTCACCGGCGCGCTCCGCCAACAGTCCGGCGATTACGAAATGATCCTGCGCGTGTGGGAGGTGAAAAAATTCCGCGAGCGCAAACAGATCGCGTTGCGCTGGACGCCCGCCACGGCTGATGCCGAGCTCGCCAAACTGCACGACTACGTGCGGCAGTTCATGGAGTGGAACGACGGCGCCGCCGCCTTGCCCTACGCCGCGCCCGCCGCGCCGCGCGCCTGGCTCGAAACGCTCGGCGCCTCCGCCACGCTGTTTCTTGCGGAGAAAAACGTGCTCGCGCCAGATCAGTTGCCCGAGCTCACCGGCACCTTCGCAACTACGGCCGCCCATGCGGCCGACAACGAAGCCGCGGCAATGGCGTGCCTCACGCTGCATGCCCGGGCGCGGGGACTGGGCATCAATACGCCATTACCTGCGCAACTGTTTAGGTCGCCCTTGGTGGAGCAAGCACGCGCGGCGCTGTGAAAATCGGTCGGCGGACGCGTTCACGTCAGAACGCCCGGCCAGCGGCCGGACCTACATATTTACGAATCTTGCCCGGCGCTCATCCGTGGTTGAACCTATCCCTCCCATGCATCACGCCACCGCCGATCTTCGCATCATCGCGACCAAGCCGCTGATTGCGCCCGCCGCGCTGGAAGTGGAGCTGCCGCTTGATAACCCCCGGGCCGAGCTCGTCGCGCGCAGCCGCCGCGAAATCGAGACGATCCTTGCCGGGAGGGACGATCGGCTGATGGTCGTGGTCGGCCCGTGCTCGATTCACGATCCCGTGGCCGCGTTGGACTACGCGCAACGCCTGCGCGAGGTGGTCCCGCTTTACGCGCGTGATCTGCTGATCGTGATGCGCGTGTATTTTGAAAAGCCGCGCACGGTCGTCGGCTGGAAGGGTCTCATCAACGACCCCGGTCTCGACGGCAGTTATGAAATCAACCACGGATTAAAGATCGCTCGCCAACTCATGCTCGACGTGACCGGCCTAGGCCTGCCGGTGGCGACGGAGTTTCTCGATACGACGCTCGGTCAGTATTACGCCGATCTCGTGTCGTGGGGCGCGATCGGCGCGCGCACCGTCGAGAGTCAGGTGCATCGCGAATTGGCTTCGGGCCTATCCATGCCGGTCGGTTTCAAAAACCGCACTGATGGCAATCTGCAAGTCGCGGTGGATGCGATCAAATCCGCCGCCTGTCCGCATTGGTTTCCCTCGCTTACGCGGGCCGGGGCGGCGGCCGTCATGGGCACCGCGGGCAATCCCTTTGGCCATCTCGTGCTGCGCGGGGGCACGGCCGGGCCGAACTACGCGTCGGCCGACGTGGCGCAGGCGGTGGCGTTGCTAAAAATACAGGGCCGCGCGCCCGGCCTCATGGTGGACTGCAGCCACGCCAACAGCGGCAAAGACCCCGAACGCCAACCGATGGTCGTGGCCGAATTGGCCGCGCAAATCGCCGCCGGCGAACGCGCGCTCGCGGCCGTGATGCTCGAAAGCAATCTCCTCGGCGGCACGCAGGATTACCAGGCGCGTCCGCTCGTTTACGGCCGCAGTATCACCGATGGATGCCTCGCTTGGGAAAAAACCTTGCCGCTCTTCGCGCAACTCGCGGCGGCGGTGCAAAAGCGGCGCGGCACGCCATGACCACGGCCGCCGCCATCGCGGCCCGCCTGCGCGCGCAACATGATCCGCAGAATGTGGCGGGCCAGCAACGCTTCGGCATCACCCCTAGGTCGGAGCAGCTCGGCCTGCCTCTCCCGCTCCTGCGGCGCATCGCGCGCGACCACCGGCGCGACCACACTCTGGCGCTCGCATTGTGGAAAACAGCCGTGCATGACGCGCGCTTGGTTGCGGCGTTTGCCGACGATCCCAAGCAAGTCACGCGCGGGCAGATGGAGGCGTGGGCGCGCGATTTCGACTCCTGGGCGTTGGTGGACGCCGTGTGCGTCGGGTTGTTCAACCGCACGCCATTCTCGGAGGAAAAAGCCTTCGCATGGAGCGGCCGCCGCGCGGAATTTGTCAAGCGGGCGGGCTTTGTGCTCATGGCGGGCATGGCGGTGCATCGCAAAGAGCTGCCCGACGAAACCTTTCTCGCGTTTTTGCCGATCATCCACCGCGAGGCCACCGACGAACGTCATTACGTGAGAAAAGGGGTAAACTGGGCACTGCGCCAAATCGGCAAACGCAACGCGCACCTGCGACGCGCCGCCATCGCCCAGGCCAGGCACATTCACAGCATAGATTCACCAGCCGCGCGCTGGATCGCGGCGGACGCGTTGCGGGAGCTGCAGCGAATCTGACATTGCTGCGTCCCCTATAAAAAACTCTCCGGTTACTTCTCCGCGACCGCCAACTGGCCGCAGCCGGCGGCGATGTCGATGCCGCGGCGTTGGCGCACGGTGCTCGGGATGCCGAATTCGTGGATGAGCACGTCTTGGAATTTGCGCGCGGCTTCGCTGCGCGTCGGCGCGCCGTCGTAACCCTGCGTGGGGTTGAGCGGGATCAGATTCACCTGCGCGGGCAGATCGCCGAGCAGGCGGCCCACGGCGCGCGCCTGTTCCGGCGAGTCGTTTTTGCCCTCAATCAGGGTCCACTCGTAAAAGATGCGGCGGCCGGTCGCCTCGCTGTAAGCGCGGCACGCGGCCATGAGTTCGTCGAGCGGCCACTTGCGCGCGGCGGGCACGATGGCTGCGCGCTCGGCCTGTGTGGCGGCGTGCAACGACACGGCGAGGTGAAACGGTTTCCGCTGCTCCCGCGCGAGTCGCAAAATCCCGGGCACGACACCCACCGTGCTGAGCGTGATGCGATCCGCCGCGAGGCCGAGCCCCGTGCCGTCGGTAAAAATATCGATCGCCCGCATCACCGCGTCGAAATTATGCAGGGGCTCGCCCATGCCCATGAGCACGATGTTGCGCAGACGGGGTCGATATCCCGCCGCCGGACGAGCCTCGGCCACCGCGTGCCGCGCCGCCGCCGCGCCAGCCACCAAGTTTCCCGACGGCGAAGCTCCCACCGCCCCAACCCGGCCGCCGGACGCACCTGTAAAACTGTCACGTAACACGTGACACTTTTCGGGAACTGACTGAAGTAGGGCGCGTTGCACGTGGACGGCTTGGGCGACGATTTCGCCGGTGGTGAGATGGCGCGTGTAGCCCATCTGGCCGGTGGCGCAAAACACGCAGCCCATCGCGCAGCCGACCTGCGAACTCACGCAGGCGGTGACGCGACCGGTGAAGCGCATGAGCACGGTTTCGATGCGCTCAGCATCAGGCAGGCCGAGCAAAAATTTGCGCGTGAAGCCGTCGCTCGAATCGGTCTCCACCGCCGTTGGCAGCACGCCGATGGTCGCATGCGCCGTGAGCGCGGCGCGAACGCGCGCCGGCACTTCGTCCATCGCGGAGAATTGTTCAACGCATTCCCAATACAAATAGCGCCACACGCGCCCGGTATGCGCGGGGTTGACGCCAAGTGAACCCAGCAGCGCGCGCAGCTCTGGCCGGGTGAGATCGTAAAGGTTGCGTGGCGCGGTGGGCACGGTGGGTTTTAAGCCGGCACCGGTTTGCGCAGCGATTGCAAGGCGTCGGCGATGAGCACGGTCTGTCGCCGGCGGTCGAGGAAGAAGCTGATTTCGGTGTAGTCGGCGGCGAGGAGTGATTGCAGGGCGGCTTCGTAGCCTTCGGCCACGCGTTGCGGCACGTGCGCGTCGGCACCAAGGACGACCGGGATGCCGCGTTCACTCATAAGGCGCAGCATCGAGGGGTTGGGGTTAAACTCAGGAATGGTTTTCTGGCGGCCGCTGGTGTTGAGCTCCATGGCGACGCCGGTGGCGGCGATGCGGTCGAGCGCGCGCTGCACGAAGGGCTCGATGCGCGTCCAAACCCAATCCCGCGGCGCCTCGTTTTTCACGAGGTCGGGGTGCGCGAGCGTGTCGAAGATCCCGGTCTCGGCGGATTCGGCGAGGTGGTTGAAATAGGTTTTCTGATATTCGAACCAATCGCCGTGGAAGTAGCGTGCCTTGTATTCCGGCACCTGCATGTGCACGGAACCAAGCACATGGTGCAGCGGCACCTTGGCATGGAGGTGTTCGAGCCATTTTTCCGTGCCGGGAAAATAATCGCTTTCCAACCCGAGCCGCACATCCACGCGCCCGGCGAACTGGCGTCGTGCCTCGGCAACGAGGGCGACGTAGGTTTCATATTCTTCCGGCGACATGCGCACGCTCGCAGAGATACCGTCGGGCAGCGGGCAGTGGCAGGTGAAGATGATGCCCTTCAGCCCGCGTTTTTCCGCCTGCGCCGCGTATTCGATCGGGTCGCCATAGGCGTGTTTGCACAACGGCGTGTGACAGTGGGATTCGTAGAGCAACGGAACGGACATTTTTCCAGATTAAACACCCCCGCCATGGAAGCAACCCGCGCGTGGGCCAAATCGGTCAATTCGCGATCCGGGCGCAGGAAACGCAAAGACGCGAAGAATCGGCTCGCTTGGCGCTCGCCGCTACGTGGAGACGGCAGGGGTGGTTGTCCTCAACCGCCCTGTGTTGTGGCACCGACTTTCAGGGCCGTTGAGGGCAACGGCCCCTACCCTCGATCCGTTTCGGCCTGTCCGTTCAGAAGAACGTGTAGTATTCCTTCGTGGCGAGGCGCTGGATGAGGAGCGCGAGTTCCATCGTGTGGTAATCGCCCCACATCGAGGATTCGCCGCAGGGAACCTTCTGGCCCTTCGGCACGTAGTCCCAGCCGTTCGGGCGGTGATAGACGCTGTGCAGGAGGAGACCCTGGTGCTTCGGGTCGGTCGAGAGGTAGGGTTCGGCGAAAATCGTATCGGCGACGGTGAGGCCGGCCTGCAGATATTTCTTCGCGCCGGCCGAATCGCCCTTGGTGGCGAGGTATTGGCCGAGACGGATGAGGCCCTGCGCGGCGATGGCGGCGGCGGAGCTGTCCACCGGTTCGTGCGCGTTGTAAGGATCGGCCTTGCGCTTGGTAAAGTCGCCGAGCTGGTGCGTGTTGAGCGCGCAGCTGTCCCAGTAAGGCACGCCGTCGAGCGCGGAGTAGCCGTCGATGTAGTAGTCGCTCGTGGCCTTGGCGGTTTCGAGGTAGAGATCGGTGACGGCCTTGCGCCCGCCCACGGCCTTCAGTTCGGCGTCGTCGATCGTTTCGAGGTATTCGAGCTGCTCGGGGTAACCGCAGATGATCCAGGCGGCGCCGCGCGTCCACGTGGTGAACGCCGAGTAGCCCTGCTGCGTGCTGGAGCAGCGGAACTGGCCGTCGTTGCGGTTGAAGATGGATTCGTGGGCGACGCGACCGCGGATGTCGTAGCTGTCGCGACCCTGGCCGTAGAACACGTTGTAGCGCGCGGTGGTGGCGGCGTGTTCGACGGCGCGATGGAGGAGGTTGATCTTCTTGTCGCCCTCACTCATCAGCGCGTGGCCGAGCGAGTGCGCCATGACGAGCACGCGCAGTGAGCGGATCGTGTCGGCGAAGAGGGATTGCGGGCCGTTGAACGAATAGAGGTAGCCGCCGGGCACGAGGCCGGTGGATTTTTTCACCGGCGACCACGGCGCGGTCTGGTTGGTCGGCGCGTAACGCGCGGCCTGCACGGCGCCGGAAACTTTGAGCGCGAGCTCGGTGTAGTTGAGCTCGTCCTGGTTGAAGGGAATCGCGCCCTCGAGCATGAGGCGTCGCAGGTTGCCGTAGGTGGAGACGTTGTTGAAGCCGTGGTCGTGCACGCCGACGTGCGAGACGTGCGACGCCATGTGCTTGAGCGTCTTCTCGCGTCCGAGGGCGAGAAACTCCTCCTCGCCGGTCGCGTCGAATTGCAGGAACGCCATGCCGAACTGGAAGCCCTGCGTCCATTCGGTCCAGCCGCGCGAGGTGTATTTGCCCCGCACCGTGAAGACGGGCGTGCCCTTGGCGGAGTCCCACGACCGGTTGATGGAGTGGATTTTTTGGGCGGCGAGGGCGAAAACCCGGTCCACCTTCTTTTGGAGTTTCTGCGGCGTGAGTGAAGCGTTGATCTTCATAAAATATGAGCCTGACACTGTGCGGCGCTCGTCCGCCCGAAACAAGGGCGAAAACACCAGAACGTCCGAGACATTGGTAACGCTCACAGAAAATCACGGCTGGGCATGCCAGCATTATTGGAGCTCTCGCGAACGGCGGGGACTCCCGGCAGACTCCAGTGCGAATAATTGCCGTGCCGATTGGAGCCCAGCGTGTTTGATAATGTTTCTATCACCATGAACTTTGATTTTGAAACCCCGCTCGAACGGCGCGGAACCGATTCCCAAAAGTGGCAGAAATACGTCGGCCGCGACATCCTGCCGAGGTGGGTCGCCGACATGGATTTCAAGTCCTCGCCCGCGATTCTCGCTGCGCTGCACGCGCGGGTGGAGCACGGCGTGTTCGGCTATGCGCGGCCGGTCAAAGCCACGGTTGACGCCGTGGTCAATGCCCTGCGACTTCGCTACGATTGGGCCATCGAGCCGGCATGGATTGTGTGGCTGCCCGGGCTCGTCTGTGGACTCAATGTCACCGCGCAGGCCTTCGCCGAGCCGGGTGACGAGGTGTTAACCTTCTCGCCCATCTACCCGCCATTCATGAGCGCCCCGAAGAATAGCGCGCGCGTTTCGGTGTCGGTGCCCTTGATCCTGCGGGATGGTCGCTGGGAAATTGATTGGGTCGCGCTCGAGGCCGCCGTCACCCCGCGCACTAAATTGTTTCTCCTGTGCAGCCCGCACAACCCCATCGCCCGCGTCTGGCGGCGCGATGAACTCATGCGCCTCGGCGAATTCTGCGTGAGGCATGATCTCCTGCTGTGCAGCGACGAAATCCACTGCGACCTCATCCTCGACAATCTGCCGCATATCCCGACCGCGCGGCTGGGGGCGGACATCGCCAAACGCAGCATCACGCTCATGGCGCCGAGCAAGACCTACAACGTTCCCGGTCTCGGCACCTCGTTTGCCGTCATCCCCGACGCGGGATTGCGGGCGCGATTTGTCCGCGCCACCGCCGGCATCGTCGCCGAAGTCACCACGCTGGGCTTCGCCGCCTGCGAAGCCGCCTACCGTGACAGCGAGGATTGGCGGCAGGCGCTGCTCGCCACCCTTCGCGGTAATCGCGACCACTTGGTTAAATTCGTCGAAAACGAACTTCCCGGCGTCAGCCTCGACGCACCCATTGAGGCCACCTATCTCGCCTGGCTCAACGTTCGCGCGCTCAACCTGCCCGATCCGATCGCGCATTTCGAAGCCCACGGCGTGGGTCTGAGCGACGGCGCGTTTTTCGGCGCGCCCAAAGGCTACTACGTGCGGCTCAATTTTGGCTGCCCGCGCGCCACGCTCGAATTGGCCCTGCGGCGCATGAAAAACGCGCTCGCCGCCCGCTAGCACAAGTGAGTCACCGCGGATGACATGCGCATCGGACCCTACGAGCTCACGAGTAATTTGTTTCTCTCGCCCTTGGCGGGCTACACCAACCTGCCCTTCCGCCTGACCCTGCGCGAACTCGGCGGGCTCGGCTGGACCACCACCGATCTCGTCAACGCCCGCTCCTTGCTCGAGCGCAACCGCACCGCCCTGCAACTTGTCGCCGCCGCGCCGGAGGACCAACCCTTCTCCATTCAACTGTTCGGCAGCGTGCCCGAAGAAATGCGCGACGCCGCCGCCCTGTGCGAGACGCTCGGCGCGCAAGCCGTGGACATCAATATGGGCTGTCCGGTTAAGAAGGTCGTCCGCATCGGCGGCGGCTCCGCCATGATGACCGAGCTCGAAAAAACCGCCGCGCTCGTGCGCGGCATGGTCGCCGCCGTGAAGATTCCCATCACCGCCAAGATGCGGCTAGGCTGGGACGATGATAACCTCACCGCGCCCGACCTCGCGCGAGTGCTGGAAGACGCCGGGGTCGCCGCCGTCTTCGTGCATGGCCGCACGCGCGCGCAAGGCTTCAGTGGCCGGGTCAACCTCACCGGCATTCGTGCGGTGGTCAACGCGGTGCAGTCCATCCCCGTCATCGGCAACGGCGACGTGACCACGCCCGAGGCCGCCCAACATATGCTCGCCGAAACCGGTTGCGCCGGCGTGAGCATCGGGCGCGGCGCGTTTTATGATCCGTGGATCTTTCGCCGCACCGCGCACCTCCTGCGCACCGGTGAATTGCTGCCTGAACCGCTCTTCGCGGAACGCGTGCGCGTGATGCAGCGACACTTTGAGCGCTATCTCGAATTTTACGGCGAAGCGCATGGCGCGCGG
The DNA here is from genome assembly GCA_020847775.1 of Opitutaceae bacterium. Taxonomy (GTDB): domain Bacteria; phylum Verrucomicrobiota; class Verrucomicrobiia; order Opitutales; family Opitutaceae; genus Cephaloticoccus. The sequence continues at coordinate 4,390 of JADLBI010000246.1, read as the reverse complement.
CTCTTCCGCAAAGTCGCCCCTTGGTATGCCAAACGTTTTGGCCCGGCCAAACCGTTTAAGCAGGACATCATCACCATCAAATCGCGCGCCGATTTCGCCGCCGCGCTCGAACGCTACCTCGCTTGGCGGGCGCAGTTCTGCGACGACACTGGCGAGCTCCTGCCGCGCTTCGCGCTCAGCCCCATGACCGCCTCATTCATGCGCGACGCAGAGGAAATTTCTCCGCACGAACGCCACGCCATCCCGGTGCCCAAGGGCCCGGTGGAAGTCTGGTAATCCTTTACCCGCCCCGCATGAACTCCATCGACCATTTTTGGGAACTGATTTTGGGCACGATCGTCGGTTTAGTGCCGTTGATCAATCCGCTGGCGGCCGCGCCCACCTTCCTCGCGATCACCGAGGGCGACACACCGGCACGCCGCAACCAACAGCTCTTCATGGCGTGCGTTTACATGGTCGCCATTCTGGTCGGGTTTCTCGTAGGCGGTTCATTTATCATGAGCTTTTTCGGTCTTTCGATGCCGGGACTGCGCATCGCGGGCGGGCTGCTCGTGGCAAGCATCGGCTCGAGCATGCTCTTTGCCGCGCCGACCGATCCGGCGGAAGAACACGCCGCGGCAAAAACCAAACGCGATATCGCGTTCTCGCCGCTGGCCATGCCCTTGCTCGCGGGGCCGGGCGCCATCGCGGTGACCCTCGGCTTCACCTCGCTAGCCAGTGGTCCCACCGACTACCTCGCCATCATCATCGGTATTCTGGTGGTGGCGTTGATGATTTACGTGACCTTGCGGCTCTCGGAGAAAATCGTGCTGGTCATCGGCCGGAACGGCATGAACGCGCTGACGAAGATCATGGGGTTCATCCTCCTGTGCATCGGCATCCAGTTTGTCGTCAATGGCGTCCTCGGCATCGCCACCGATCCGGCGGTGCTGCACCGCATTCGCGACGCCGTCGCCAGCTGACCCATTTTCCCATGAAAACGAAAACTTCCCCCTTCGGTTCCGCCCAATGGATCTGGCCCGAGGACCACCGCTGGGATCTGCACAACAGCTACGCGCTGTTTCGCCGCGTATTCACACTAGGGCGCTCGCCCCAACGCGCCCCGTTGCACATCACAGCAGACCAAAGCTACCAACTCTATATCAACGGCGCGTTTGTCTGCCGCGGGCCGGCGCGGGGATTCCAATCGCACTGGCCTTACGATGAAGTGGATGTCGCGCGCTGGCTCGTGCCGGGCCGCAACGTCATCGCCGTGCGCGCGCACAACCCCGGGTTGAGCAATTTCCAATACCGCAGTGAAAGCTACGCCGGGCTGCTCGTCTGGGCACAGTGGGGTCGCCTGCGCCTCGCCACCGACACGATGTGGCGCTGTGTGCCGCAGCCCGGCATCCGCCGCGACACCGTCCAAAACAGCCACCAGCTTTTTTCGCAGGAACACTACGACGCGCGCGCCGGACTGGCCGACTGGACACACCTAGATTGTGATGACCGCGACTGGCTGACGCCCGTGCTCTGGCCGCAGGGTCGCCTGCCATGGACGAGCCTCGAAGCGCGCGACATTCCCATGATGTTCGAAGTGGCTGAGCGGCCCGGCCGCATCATCGGAATCAACACCGGCGATTGCGCTCCTGGTTGGCGCGAAGCGCGCAATCTCTACACGCTGCGCCAAAGCGAAGACCACACGCACCAGCCGGACGGCCTGCACGCCGCCGAGTTTTCCTCACCAGCCGCCGGCGAGAATCGTTTTCGCAGCCACCTGATCGACGTGGGCCGGCCGGTGGTCGGCAGTTTTTCCCTCGCGGTGGGGAACGCGCGCGGTGGAGAGACCATCGATATCGTTTACGTCGAAGGCGTCGAATGCGACACCCTCAAGCCCATGCTGCGCTATCCCGACGGCAGCCGCGTGACCTTTAGCACCCGGCTGGTCTGCAAGGCTGGGCGCACGGAACACCGTTTCTACCACCCCTTCGGTTTTCGCTACGCGGTCATGACGGTGCGCGACCACCGCGCGGAACTGCACCTATCGTTGTGCCTGCACCGCACCGGCTATCCGGTCGAGCGCGCTGGTGGGTTCACCAGCTCGGAAAAACTATTGGAGCAAATCTGGGAGACCTGCGCGTGGTCGCAGCAAAACTGTATGCTCGATGCCTATGTGGACACGCCGTGGCGCGAGCAGGCGCAATGGTGGGGCGACGCGCGCGTGCAGGCGTGGAACACGTTTCATCTCAGTGGCGACGCGCGGCTCTTCGCTCGCGGCATCCGCCAGATCGGCGCGCAGACCACCACCGACGGCGTGACCTACGGCCACGCGCCCACCATGGCGCACAACTGCGTGCTGCCCGATTTCACGCTGATTTGGATCATCACGCTGTGGGATTACTATTGGCAGACCGGCGATCTCGCACTGTTTCGCAGCCAACGCGCCACGATTGAAAACGCCTTCGCGTATTTCGAGCAGCACACCGGCCGGCATGGGCTCGTCGAATACGACGACCGTTATTGGCTCTTTCTCGACTGGACCACGCTCTTCAAGGAAGGCGCGCCGAGTGTTTACAACCTCTGGTTGCTAATCGCCATCGAGAAAACCGCAGCCCTGTATCGCCTGACGCGTGACTTCAAGGCTGCGGCGCGGTGTCTGCGCTGGGCGGCGCGCCTACGCACGGCATTAACCAAGCTCGTGGATCGCCGCGGCCTCATGCGCGACGGTATCGACTGGCAGGGGCGCATCGTCAAAGGCACCTCGCCGCATGCGCAGGCGCTCGCACTCATCGCCGGGCTCGCGCCGAAGTCGGACAAAGTGATGGAGCGGTTCCTCACCGATTACCTGCGCGACCAATCCGGCCATCAGTCACACCCGAGCGCGTATTGGATCACTTATGTTTACACGTTGCTCGCGGAGCGCGGCCACGGCTCCGCCGTGCTCGCGCACATCCGCCCGCGCTGGGCGCCGATGATCGCCTACGGTTCGACCTTCGAGACTTTTGGCGCGGAGCATGCCGCCTTCATGAGCAGTCGTTCGCACGCCTGGTCGGCGCACCCGCTGTTTCACCTCATGCAGATCATCGGCGGCGTGCGGCAAACCGCACCAGCGTGGAAACACGTGAGCTTTGCGCCGATCTTTGATGGCGAACACGGCGGCGCGATCTTCCCCACGCCGCAGGGATTGATCCGCAGCGCGTGGCACCGGATCAATAGCGCGATCGAAATCGAACTCGATCTGCCCAAAGGCGTCACGGCCGAGGTGCGGCTGCCGGGGTTGAAGCCCGCGCGGGTCACCGGTTCCAAACGCTGGACGCTGCCGGGCTGAACCCAGTCGGCGCGCACAATGAGGCAACCATCAGTATTTCCGTTTCACGATCGCACCAGAGGCGTCGCGGAACACGAGATGTTTGCTGGCCGATTCGATGCCGATAAAACTGATGCCGAGACCGGGATCCACGATTTCGCCCTGGTTAAAGGTGCGGCCGTTGAGCAAAGCGCGCGCGGGCGTGCCTTGAAACACACCGTTGATGCGAATTTCGGCCACGAAAGTTTGAAAGGCCGGGCTGGCCTCGATGGTGGACAGCATCGTGGTGGTCGTAGCGGTGACGTCCGGGGAAATCTGCGATTGAGACAGCGCCGCTACTCCCACTTCCACAGGTTGCGAGGGGGCGGGAGCCGGCTGGACCGGTGCGAGCGCATCCGTGAGCTCGCTTATTTCCTTATTCTGTGTCGCAGCGGCCGCTTGGGCTCGCGCGAGCACTTGGCCGGCGACGGTTTGCGGCTCGGCGGCTGGCACAGTGTTGGCTGGAGCGGTTTCCGGCGCAGTGGCCGCCGGAATGGGTTTGGGTGGAACGGCGCGACGAACGAGCACGGGCTCCGGCTCCGGCACGTTCAGATAGAATACCCAAAACGCGTAGCCGCCACCCAGCAGGGCCACAGCTATAATCAGCAAGAGCACAAGCGACGGCTTGCGGGGCGGACGCCGTTTTTTGAGCGGCGCGAATTTGCCGGCCGGTGGACCGGCGGGCGGGGCCGCCACTTCGGACGGCAAAGGATTTTCCTGAGCGGCGGCGACAGAGGCGGGCGGAGTTGCCGGAGTTGGCGGAGTTGGCGGCGGCACAGATGGGGCCGTTGCGGGAACAGGCTGCGGCGCGGCGTCGACCGCAGGGACTGGAGGCGGCGTGGTCTTGGGTTTGAGCTTAAATTTTGTGGCGGCCTCCTCGTCGCCCGATTCTTTGGCCGGAGGCGGGGGTGGCGACGGCGATGCGGCCGGTTCAGCGGATTTTTCCGGCACGGCGGCGGGTTCGGAACTCAAGCGCGGCTTGAGGCGAAGACGCGGAGTGTCGGCAGATTCGGCCGGGGCGGATTCGGTTGGCGCGGGCGGAGTGGGAGCGCTGGGCGAAGGAGT
>JADLBI010000245.1 GCA_020847775.1 Opitutaceae bacterium | reverse complement strand
TTGGCGGGGTCCCAGAACCCCGCCAATGATCACTTAGTTGGGTTCGCCGCCGCGGGTGCTGCGGCGGGTGCCTCAATCACCGGTGCCGGAGGCGGCTCCGGCTGCCAGAAATAGTGACCGCGCCGATTGTGATCGAGCCGCGCGGCGATGGCCGCGATCGCGAGCAGGAGCAGCACCAGAATCCATATCCGCAACGGATGCTTCTTCGGCGCGTAGGGATCACCGAGGATGCGTTTGGCGTTCTTGGGCAGTTCCGCCTTGTCGGTGAGCGCGGTGCCGAAGGGCACGGAAATTTTCACGCGGCCGTTGATGGCCCAGCCATTGGCGTCGAGAATCGGACCGAGGTTGCGCTGGCGCAGCTTGAGCCAGGCGATGATCATCGAGGGGGTGGAGATCGCCAGCATGATACCGATGATGCCGAGCGGCATCCAGATGCCGAGGCCGAGAAACCCGGCGACAAATCCGCCGAGCAAAGTGCCGATGGCGCCGAGACCGACGCCGAGGGCGGCAATGGTGCCGACCTCGAACTTCGGCTTGGCGGGCGCCGCCGCCTTGCCGGTGGCGGCGGTGTCCACCGTGGAAGTGGCGGCGGCTTGCAGCTTATCGGTAGAGGCGTTGTCGGCGGCAGCCGCGCGCTTGGCGGCCTGCTCTTCGATGAAGCGCACAAATTTCTTATACGGTGACCAAAAGGCCTGCCGGATGCTGATCGGGTTGTCCACGATCTTGGTGATGGTGGCGTCCCAGTCGCGGCCCTTGCGGTCGTAATACACGCCGTGGCGGCCGACGAAGAGGTAGTCGCTATCGCCTTGGGTGAAGCAGGCGGCGACGGCCATTTTTTCGCCACCCGGCCGCGCGCAGTCAATGTAGGCGATGTAGGCCTTGCTCATGGCCGCGAGCCCGGCGTGGGCCGCAGGGCTGTCCACCCGAATACAGAGTTCGCACGAGCGACTGTCTAGATAGAGGACACCGTCTTGGAAAATGGCGAGGCGGTCGCGGGCGAAAAAATCGGCGAAGTTGACGAAGTTGTGCAGCAGGTCGCGCAAATCGCGATGATAGCGGGCGAGCCGCTCGACATCGCTGATGGCCTTGAATTCGGGCTCGAGCGACTTGTCCTTGGCGCCCAGCGCGTCGAGGGCCGCGCGGCCGTTGCCGGCGAGGATTTCCTTGGCGCGCGGCAAGCCTAGTTTCTCGACCGCCGATCCGGCCTTGCCGCCGAGCCACGTTTCGTAAGCGGCAAACTTGGCGGTAAGTTCGAGCCACTCCGCGGCGTTGAGCGAGGTTTTGTCCGCGCCGAAGACCGGCGTGACCGCGGCTTGACGCAGGGCCGCGAGCGCGGCGCCCCACGCGGGATTGACGCCCGCGAGCAGCGGCAATTCTTGCGAAGATTCAACGCGCGCGAGGGGGAACTCCGCGACTTCCTCCGCGGTGAGTTTCAGGTCCTTGGCGGCGATGGCCAGATATTCGGATTCGCTGCGGTTGAGCGCGGCAATGGCGCGCGTGTCAAATGCGGCCATGCGGCAGCGGGCGAAATAGTCCTCGACCTTCGTGCGCACGGCCTTGATGGCCGCGCAAGCCGCCGCCGTGGCGTCGCCGAGCACCGCGATGTCCTTGGTGCCGCTTTGCTCTACCCATGCGGCATAAGCGGCGAGGTCGGCAAAAAAGGTGTCGATCTGCGCGGCGGTAACCCCGGCCGAGCCGTTGCTCGCCGCCGAGCCGCCGCTGCAAGCGATGATGTCCTTGATGAGCGCTTGGATGGCGGGGTCTTCCGTGGCTTCGGGCGGAATGATGCCGGAGCCATTAAGTACGCTGGCGGAAAAAATGGCGGCGGTGTTGGCGGCATCCGCGGTGGTCAGCGCGGCATCGCCACTCTTGCCGAGACTACGCAGGATCTGCTTGGTCGATGAGTGGAGTATGGCACCATCGGGTGAGGTCGTGTTGATCGCGGCGAGCGCGAGCGAATCCTTGCCCGCAAGCAGGTCGCCGGGCTCGTTGAGCCGCGCGGCAGCCCATTTGACGGCGGCCAGCAACTCAGGCACGCGGATGCGGCCGTCGCCGTCGCTATCGATGAGCGCAAGGGTCTTCTCGTCGATTTCGAGGCCCTTGACGGGACAGCTCAGCGCGACCCAAAGTTTTTGGTCGAGTTGGTCGAGGTTGAGCAGATCAGCACCGGAGCGGAGGGCGACTTGATCAATGCCGCCGGTGCGGAAAAACGTCCAAGTGTGGGTGGGGGTTGAGGCGGGCATAATGGGAGGTTTGCCCGTCATGCAGGCTGAAAAGCTTCGCCTTGGCAACCCGGCGGATTTACGTAGCCGTCGGTCCACGCGCGGACTGGACGAAATCCCTGATCAGCAAAAATCAACCCGCCGTCGTGCGCTTGCGGCGAAAGGCCACCCAGGCAACGGCCCCGAGGCCAAGGACTAGGGCGTAGGTTGAGGGCTCGGGAACGGCGGCAACACCGATATTACCCGCCGACCACGTATCGTTGGCATAGGTGGCAAGCAGGTAGTTATCCACCCCGCTGCCGTTAAAATCCAGCGTGGAAGCGCCGCCGAAAGTATATCCTCCCCCGGTGATCAATGGATCACTTCCACTATAACCGAACAATTGCCGGGTGATCGTCAGATAGTTGCTCACCCCGGCTTTTTGGAGGTAGGCCGCGCATTCGGCTGGCGAATTAATACCGATGCTGTTGAGAAAATCGATGGTCAGATAGGCGTTGAAAGTGACATTGGCGCCCTCGGTCCCGTTAAAATTGACTCCAGCCAGCGGTAGCTCTCCCGAGTAGCCATTATTGAGTGTGGCGATGTCGCCCCAAAAACCGTCGGTGCGAAAAACCGTCCCTTGGAAGTCATAACTGCCACCGGTTTCAATAATCAGTCCAAAGGCGGAATTCAGGACGCTACCGGAGGAGTCAGAGGCAGACGCAACTGGATTGACCGTAGTGGCGGAAATGGTGAGGTTTCCCGTTCCGCTATTGAACGTATAGCCGGTCAATACACCGCCAGTGTAGGCGACGTAACGCGGCAGGGCGGAGAACCCAGTGAAGTTGAGTGTCAGTGCGGTGCCGGCGCCCAAATCGGTTGAGGAAAGGTCATAGCTGCCGGCGTTGACGAAGGCTTCCTTGGCAAAGCCAAAGACATACTGGGAGCCGTTCACGCTGCCCGCGGCGAAGGCCGTGGTCCCGTCCGGGGAGTCATCCGTGCGGAAAGGATTCGGCACGCTTCCATCGCCGAAAAAGCTGCTGACGCCGTTCCAGCTTGAACCCGTGGTGCTGAAGGTGATCTGGGCTTCGGCGGCACCGGCCATGAAAAGCGCCGCCGCAAGGGGGGTAATTTTGCGGAAGTTCATGTTGTAATTGAAAATCCGTGACGCATCCGAGTCAACCCTAATCACTGCGCACATATTGTTCATCGCCATGCCGCGTATCCAACCGTCACCGACGCAGCGTGATCACACATTCCAGATGCCGTGTCTGCGGAAACAAATCGAAGGGCTGCACCGCCGAAAGCGTGTAGCCCGCATCAAGAAATAACCGCAGGTCGCGCATCTGGGTCGCCGGGTCGCACGACACATAAACCACCGCGCGCGGGCCGAAGCCGAAAAGTTGGTTGAGGAACGACTCGTCGCAACCCTTGCGCGGCGGATCGATGATGACCGCCGTGTCGGCGGCCGCGAAGTCGAGTCCGGCGAAAATCGCCGCCGCGTCACCCGCGAGAAACGTGGCGTTGGTGATGCCATTGGCCGCGGCGTTCTGCTTGGCGAACGCGATGGACGACTCGCTGATTTCGATTCCGGCCACCCGCTCGAAGGCGCCCGCCGCGCTGAGTGCGAACAGGCCGCTGCCGCAATACGCATCGACTAAAAATCGCGCCCCACTCGCGGCGGCCTGCTCGCGCACGTAACCAGTGAAGGCCGGGAGGATGAATGGGTTGTTCTGGAAAAAATCGCGCGCGAGGAAACGCAATTTCAAATCACCCACCACTTCGGTGATGACCGCGTCGTAATCAGTCACGACGCCTTCGAGCGCGTGACGCAGCAGCAGGGTGGCGTCGCGTTGGTAGTCACCAGCGGCGAGCTTGGCCAGCGTGGCCGCGCGGACGGCGGTGAGCTTGGTGTTGATCTCCGGCGTGGCGATGTCGCATTGCGGCACATCCACGATGTCGAACCGCGTGCCCTGCCGCAGAAAGCCGATGGCGCGATTTTCCCGGCCCAACTTGAAATGCGGCGTGATCTTCGAACGGTAACCAAACTCGCGCGGCGAGCCGATGACCGGCGCGACCGGATGGGTGATGCCCGCCAGGTGCAGGAGCAGCTCCTCCACCTGCCGCTGTTTCCAATTCAACTGCTCCGTGTAAGCGAGATGCTGGTATTGGCAGCCCCCGCAAGTGCCGAACAGCGCGCAGCGCGGCGTCACGCGATGCGGAGAGGGGGTGAGCACGGCAACCAGGTCCGCTTCGGAATAGTTCTTATGGTTGCGAAAAACCCGCGCCCGCACGCGCTCGCCCGGCAGCGTAAACGGCACCATCACGACCCAAGACGCCGCCGGCTCCTCCGGCAACGACACGCGCCCGAGCCCCACCCCGCGGTTGGTCAGCGTGGAAATTTCCAGTTCCAACTCGTGGTGATAGGGGAACGGATGATCGTTGGTTTTCTTCTTTTTAACCACAAAACACACGAAACACACGAAACGGGTCCAAATCGAAGCTCATTTTTCTTTCGTGTCTTTCCTGTGTTTCGTGGTTTCTCCCTTTTGATGGTCGAAAAAATCTCCAGTCTGCAGAATCCGCGCGTGAAACAGCTCGTGAAGCTGCGCGACCGCCGCCCGCGGGACGAGGCCGGGATGTTTCTTGTCGAAGGTTACCGGCAGATCCGGCGCGCGCTCGAAAAGAACGTGACGCTGACCGAGGTGTATTTTTCGCGCGACTGGTTTCTCGGCGAAAACGAAGACGCCTTGCTTGCCCAAGCCGAAGCCGCGGGTGCCACGTTGTTTGAATTGTCGAAGGACGCCTTCGCCAAGGTCGCCTACCGCGAGCGCCCCGACGGTCTCCTCGCCGTCGCTCCGCAGTGGCACCGCAAATTGGATGATTTGAATGTAGCCGACCTCGCTGAGGCCGGTCCGGGGTCACCGACCCCGGCTACAAAATTTCCTTTCCTCCTCGTGGTCGAAGCCATCGAAAAGCCCGGCAACCTCGGCACCATCCTGCGCAGCGCCGACGCGGCGGGTTGCGATGCCGTGATCGTGTGCGATCCGGTAACAGATATTTTCAATCCCAACGTGGTGCGCGCCTCCACCGGCGTGCTGTTTTCCGTGCCGCTCGTCGTGGCCGAGAGCCGCGAAGTCCACGCGTGGTTGAAACAAAACGGCATCCGCACCGCCGCCACCACGCCGCACACCGACAATAGTTACACGCAGACCGATCTGACCGGTCCCCTCGCCGTCGTCATGGGCAGCGAGCAATACGGTCTGAGCGAATTCTGGATGAAAAACGCCGACGCGCTTGTGCGCATCCCCATGGCCGGCCAGGCCGACTCGCTCAATGTCGCCATGGCCACGATCATCACGCTCTTCGAGGCCGTGCGACAGCGCGGCGCGTAAAGCCGGTAAAGGGCTTGCGCAAAACGCACAATGTAATTACATTGTGGTCATGCTAACCAAGATCGTGCCCATCGGAAATTCGCGCGGAGTCCGCATCCCCAAAGCGATGCTGGATCATTGTGGCTTTGCCGATGAGGTGGAGTTGGAGGCGGCGAATGGCTCTTTGATTTTGCGGCCGGTGAACGCTCCGCGCGCGGGTTGGGACGAGGCATTCGCCAAAATGGCAACGAACAGGGACGACTTCCTCGCGCATGAAGACGCGCCGCCCGCCACGCAGTTCGATGAGAAGGAGTGGGAATGGTAGCCCGTCGATTTGACGTGTGGTTGGTGAATCTCGACCCGACCGTGGGCAGCGAGATTCGCAAGACTCGCCCGGCGCTGATCGTATCACCGGATGAGATGAATGCTCACATTGCCACCGTTATCATAGCGCCCATGACCACCAAGGGTCGCCATTACCCCACCCGCATCCCATGCAAATTTCAGGGCAAGTCCGGGCAGGTGGTGCTCGATCAATTGCGGACCGTGGACAAAGCCAGACTCGTCAAGCGACTGGGACAGATCGGCGATCAAACTGCAGATGCGGTGCTCGAATCACTGACTGAATTGTTTGCCAAGTAGCGCCCAACCACGGCGCGGTCGCACAGATGCGGCTATCGCGTGACCAATTGCGTAATCAGCGCGCGGTAGGCGGGGAGCAGCAACGCGGCCATTGCGAGTTTCACGCCGAGGTCACCGATGGCGAGATGCAGCCAGCTCATTTCGGTGCCAGCGAAGGCGAGGCTGAAGAAGATCGCGGTGTCGATGATCGACGCCACGCAGGAACCAATAAACGGCGCCTGCCACCAGCTCTTTTGGCGGAGGCTGTTAAAAATCGAAACGTCGAGGAGCTGCGAAACGATGAACGCCGTGCCCGAGGCCAGCGCGATGCGCAGCGGCGCAAGCAACGCCGAGGAGATTAACCCAATCGCGAAACCCACCCAGGCGACCTGGCGCGCGGTTTTCGGACCAAAGAGGCGGTTGCACACATCGGTCACGAAATACGCCACGGGATAAGAAAACGCGCCCCAGGTGAGCCACGCGTTGAGCGGGAACTGCACGAGTAAATTGGACAGCAGCACGATCGCCGCCATCGCGAGCGCGGGAAAGGCAAGTTGGCGCGCGGTCATCGGTGGTCGGGGTTTGCGCGATAGTGCTCGATCAGCTCAGCCGTGCCCTGCGCCATGCTGATGCGCGGTTGATAACCGAGATCGCGCTTCGCGGCTGAGATGTCGAACCAATGATCGGTGGCGAGCTCCTTGGCGATGAAACGCGTCATCGGCGGTTCGCCCGTGAGCGGGAGCGCGCGCCAGAGTCCTTCGCAAACGGCGCCGAGGCGCATAGCGGTGCGCAGCGAAAACCGCTTGGTGACCGGCGGTTCACCCAACGCCGTCAGCAGCCCGTTGATCCAATCCCACAACGCGACCGGTTCGTCGTTGGTGATGAAATACGCGCGCCCCGCGACGGCGGAAGTGTCACGTAATACGTGACACTTTTTCAGGGCGGTTTCGGCGAGGAGGTGGGCATCGACGGCGTTTTCGATGTGCACCATATCAACCCGGTTGGCGCCGTCGCCGATGATGCGCAATCGGCCGGCCTTGGCGCGAGCGAGCACGCGGGGAACGAGGTGTGGATCGCCGACGCCCCAGATGAGGTGCGGGCGAAGGGCGATGGTGCGCAACGATTCGGAATTCGCGTCGAGCACTTCGCGTTCGGCGATGGCCTTGGTGAGCGGGTAAGGGCTTGGGCACACGGTCGTGAGCGGCAGCGATTCATCCGCCCCACGCAGATCGCGGCCATTGTAAACGACGCTGGGTGTGCTCGTATAAATGAAACGCTTCACGCCGTGCTGGCGGCAACCTTCGAGCAACGCGCGCGTGCCGAGCACGTTGGTGCGATAAAAGTCCCCGTAACGCCCCCAGGCGCCGACTTTTGCGGCGACGTGAAACACGCTCTCTACACCCGCGCAGGCCGCAGCCACCGCCGTCGCGTCGTCCAGCGAGGCGCAAATGAAACGCACGCCGAGTTTTTCCAGATCAGGCGCGGGGGTGCGGCCGAGCACGGTGACGTTGCGCCCTTCGGCGAGCAGCCGTTCGACGAGGTGCCGACCCAAAAATCCCGTGCCGCCGGTGACGAGCGTGTTCATGCGGAAACCTGGTAGGCCTTGGCCGTGCGCGCCCAGCGCGCAAGTTGCAGGCGGTGGATCTTGGCGTTGTGGCGCACATCCACCGGGAAGTTTTTGTGGAAATAAAACCGCGTGATGTTGCGCGTGGATTCGTGCGTGGCGGCTAGGCGGCGCAACTCGTGCGCCAGCGCGCGCGGATCGAGCGATTTGTCGGCGAGAGGCTGCACGACGAGCGCGGGGGTTTGGTCGCCCGGGTCGCCAAGACCGATCAGCGCGCACCGCACGACGAGCGGATACGAACGAAAAACCTGTTCGCAGGGTTCGGTGAAGAGATAGCCACCAGCCGTTTGCACGCGCTCGGCCTTGCGACCGCAGAACCAAAGCCGACCGGTTGCATCCAAGTAGCCGCAATCACCCATGCGGTGCCAGACGGTGTCGCCATCCGAGATTTTGGCGGCGGAGGTTTCTGCGGTCAGTGAGTCGTAGCATTTTGTGACGACCGGGCCGCGCACGATGATTTCGCCAATCTCGCCCGTGGGTAGTTCGCGCGCGTCGGCGAGGGTGGAGATCGGGCCGTCGTGGATCGCGATGATTTTCACCGAAATCTCCGGCAAGGGTCGGCCGACACAGGAGCCGCGCACGGATTTGGGCTCAATTTCCGCAGCCGAAACCGAACTCACCGGCAGTGACTCCGTCGCGCCGTATGGACTGTGCAACTGGCCACGGGGCATCCAGCGCGCGGGCTTTTCCCATAACGTCGCGGGGACGGGCGCGCCGGCGCAGAGCACGCGCCGCAAGGATGGCAAGGTGATGTGGTGTGCGAGACAGTGGCGCTGAATTTTGGCCCACAGGGTGGGTGAACCGAAGGAGTTGGTGACGCCCTCCTGCTGGATCGCTTGCACGATTTTGGCGGGATCAACCTGCGCGGGCCGGCGCGGATCGATTTCCGGCACGATGGTGGTCAGGCCGAGCGCGGGATTAAACAACGCGAAGATCGGCAGCATCGGCAGGTCCACTTCGCCGGGCTCGATACGATAGTGTTCACGAATCAAGCGCACCTGCGCCTCGAACATGCCGTGCTCGTAGCACACCCCCTTCGGCGCGCCGGTGGAGCCACTCGTGAACAGAATCGCCGCGAGTTCATCGGGCGCGACGGCCGCGACCGGGAAAGTGTCACGTAATACGTGACACTTTTGCCGCGCGACCAGGGAGCGGCTCACGGGGATGCGGATTTGGACGCTGGCGAAGGTGCGGAAGAAGGCGCGGCTGACGGCTTGCGCGATCGGGATGCCGAGGAGGGCGCGGGGTTGCGAGCGGGCGACGCAGCGCAAGAAACTTTTCAAGCCCATGCCGGGATCGATGACGATGGGCACGGCACCGATTTTGAAGAGCGCGAAGACTGCGGCGATGAGCGGCAGGCCTTGCTTGACCATCACGAGGGTGCGGTCGCCGCGCTTGAGTCCGGCGTCGGTCAATTTCGCGCACCACGCATTCACCTCGGTATCGAGTTCGCGAAAGGTGAGCGCGAGGTAGTCGATGCGGCCGTCGGCGGCGCGGCCACGCGGGATTTTCAGCGCGGCTTGGTCGGGCTGGCTGGCCGCCATGAGCGGCAGGTGGCGCGCGATGTTGGCGGAGTCCGGCATGGCGCCGCCGTCAGGCTGCTTTGGTTCCGTCATTCTGAACGAAGTGAGGAGTCCACATGGTCATCCACCGGCGAAAGGCGTGCTGGATTCTTCGGTTGCGCCTCAGAATGACATCCGGGTTTAAGTGGAATCCCGCAGGCACATTCAAAGTTGTTTCAGCGCCGGTTCGTGGCGCAGGAGGTCGGCTTGCCAAGAGAGCAAAATCTCGTCGAGTTGGCGCGGTTGGCGGGCGATTTGCGCGAGCTGCACGCGGTTGGCGATGAGCGTGGGTTCGAGCGAGAGCCTCTTGGCCACGCGGTCGCGGTCGAGTTTGATGCGGTCCTGCAATTCGACTTCGCCTTGGGTGAGCGCGGCGTGGCGCGGATCGCGTTTGCGCTGGCGGCGCGGCAGGGTCTGGGGATCGCGCTCGAGACCGGATTTGATCGCGGCGGTGAGCGAGCCGATGAGACGTGGGTGGCGTTTGCCCAGATTGATGCCGGCGACAATCGACTCGAGGGCATCACCCGCCTCGGCGGCGGTGGCGATCTGGAGGAGTAGTTTATTGCCGCAGACTTTGAAGGGCGGAGTGTCGATCCGCCGGGCTTGTTCTTGTCGCCAATGCCAGACGGCGTGCAGCACGGAAAGTCCCGCGCCGCGCAGTTTTTCGCTGTGGCCGATGCGCCAATCGTTCTCGTCGGGCGGGGCGAAGCCGGTGAGGCCGGACTCGATCTGCGCCTCGCATTGCTGCTGGAGCCAGCCCAGGCGGTTGAGGCGTTTGAGGTCGCGGGTGAGGATGTCGCGCAGGGCGGGCAGGTGCCAGACGTCGAGCGAGGCGTAATCGAGCATCTTTTGGGTGAGCGGGCGCCGGGACCAGTTGGCCTTTTGCGAGTCCTTGGAAAGTTTCACGCCGAAGTGATCCTCGAGTAGCGGGGCGAGGCCGACGCGCGGGCGGTTGAGGAGCTGCGCGGCGAGCATGGTGTCGAAAATGCTCTTCGGCCGAAACCCGCAGAGGTCGTGCAGGAGGCGGATGTCGAAATCGCTGCCGTGCATGATGAGGTGTTTATCCGCGAGGCTCGTCCAGAGGCCGTCGAGTTTGAGCGGTGACTGCGGGTCCACCATGAACACCTCCTGTCCCACGAGAAACTGGAGCAGGCAAACGCGGGTCTTGAAGTGGAACATGTTGTCCGCCTCGGTATCGAGGCAAACTTCGTCCACGCGCTCCATGGCCTTGAGCAAAGGCGCGAGTTGGCCGGGTTGATCGATCAGCAGGTAGGCGGGCGGTTGAGAGGTCACTTTCACGCCGAGCAAACGGCGCAGGCGGACAGGAAGGAAGCGTGAAATCATCGGTGGGGCGCGGGGACGCGCCGGGCAAGACGTTGAACCACCACGGCCCATCGCTCAACGCCCAAGTGAAAATTCGGCGCGCGCAAAAAGATTCATTGGGCCCGGGCGGCATTTGTGGCTACGGTTGGGGGATGAAAGTCGTTGTGCTCTGCTCCGGCGGGATGGATTCGGTGACGGCGCTGCATTGGGCGCCGACACGAAACGAAGTGGTGGCGGTGGTGAGCTTCGATTACGGCGCGAAGCACAACGCCCGCGAGCTGCCGTTTGCCGCCGAACACGCCGCCGACCTCGGCGTGCGGCACGAGGTCATCGCCCTCGATTTCGTGGACCGGCTGTTCGCGTCCAACCTGTTGAAAAGCGGCGGCGAAATCCCCGAGGGCCACTACGAGGCGGAGAACATGAAGCAAACGGTCGTGCCGTTTCGCAACGCGATCATGCTGAGCATCGCGTGCGGATTTGCCGAAAGCGTCGGCGCGGAGGGGCTCGTCATCGGGGCGCATGGCGGGGACCACGCGATTTATCCGGACTGCCGCCAGCCATTCATGCAGGCGATGGAGCAGGCCATGTTGGCGGGCACTTACGCGCGCATCCACCTGCTGCGGCCGTTTCTCAGCATGACCAAGGGAGACATCGCGCGCAAAGGCACGCGGCTCGGGGTCGATTACGCGCGAACCTGGTCGTGCTACAAAGGCGGCGCGCGCCACTGCGGCAAATGCGGCACCTGTGTGGAGCGCCGCGAGGCGTTCATCGAGGCGGATGTGGTGGACCCGACGATTTACGAGTGGATCGGCCCGCTGCCCGCCAGACCCGGAGGGAACCGCTAATCTTCGCTAATGAACGCTAATGCCGTTTTGATATTAGCGCAGATTAGCGGTTTTATTGCCCCATGTTGATTTCGGAGATTTTTCATTCGCTGCAAGGCGAAGGTGTGCTGGTCGGCGTGCCCTCGGTCTTTGTGCGCACGAGTGGCTGCAACCTGCGCTGCAACTGGTGCGACACGCCTTACGCGTCGTGGCAGCCGGAGGGGAAACAGATGCCCGTGGCTGAAATCGTCGCGGAGGTGAATCGCCATGCGCCGACGCGCCATGTCGTTTTGACCGGCGGTGAACCGATGTTGGCGAGAGAGCTTCCCGAGCTCGCCGCCGAGCTGCGGCAAACGGGCTGGCACATCACGATTGAGACGGCGGGCACGATCGCGCCGGGCGGCATAGCCTGCGATCTGGCTTCGATATCGCCGAAACTAACGAACTCCGCGCCAGACGCGCGGCTCGATGAGGCGTGGCGCAAGAAACACGAGCAAATCCGCTGGCAGCCGGAGGTGGTGCGCGCATGGATTGCGGCGTATGATTTCCAACTCAAGTTTGTCGTCGCGCGCGAGGCCGATGTCGCGGAGATCGAAATGATGCTGCGCGAGTTGCCGCCCGTGCCGCCGCATCAGGTGCTGCTCATGCCTGAAGGCACCGACTTGGCCACGCTGCGCCAACGGGCAAGCTGGTTGCCAGGGCTGTGCAAGGCGCGCGGCTACCGCTACGCGCACCGGCTGCACGTCGAATTGTTTGGCCACACCCGCGGCACATGAGCACAACCCGGCGACGCCCGCGACCGACGGGCCACTTGGCTCAAAAACTCTCCGTCGAACTAGATCAGCTGCGTGCGCAGCTCGGCTCGCGACCGATGACCTTGCGCGAGGTCATCTACAAGTTGCGCGGCCGCGCCTACACGCTGCTGCTGATTCTCCTGGCCCTGCCCTTCATCACCCCGATTCCCCTGCCCGGCCTATCCACGCCCTTTGGTTTGGCTATCGCGTTTATCGCGCTGCGGCTGGCGCTAGGCCAGCGGCCGTGGTTGCCGATGAAGTTGCAACGCAAGGAACTGCCGCCGGGGTTCTTTCTCAAGGTGTTCATTGTGGCGGGCAAGGTCATCGCGCTCCTCGAATCGTTCCTGAAACCACGCTGGGCGTTCATCAGCGCGCCGGGGCCTGCCCTGCAGGTGCACGCGTTGTTTATTTTCATCGCGGCACTAGTGTTGCTTCTGCCGTTGCCGATTCCATTCAGCAACTCGTTCCCGGCGTGGACCATTCTCTTGCTGGCGGCGGGGATGCTGGAACGCGACGGGCTGTTTATAATACTCGGCTACCTGTGCTTTGTTCTCGGGGTGCTCTATTTCATCCTGCTGGGCGAAGCGGCCGAACGACTGATCGACGCCTCAGTCCGCTGGATTAGCGGGTGAACGCGCGCCCTCAGGCCCGATCCGCGGAGACCACCGCCTCCGTGCGCCAGTTGAACCCAATCGTCAACATGCGGAACACAAACGTCAGCCCGATGGCGGCGAAGGCCGCGTTCGTCGCGGGCACATCCAGTAGCGCCGTTAAGAACACAAACGTTACCGCGCCGGCCAGCGCCACCAGCACGTAAAATTGCCCCGGGCGAAACACCAGCGGCTCCTCGCGTGTGAGCACATCGCGCAGCAGGCCGCCACCCACCGCGTTGACCACTCCCACAAACACTGCCGCCGTCGGCCCGATCCCAACCAGAAACGACTTCTGCACACCGAAACACGCGTAAGCGCCGAGCCCGAGCGCATCCACCATCGCGATCACCCGGTTGAAGTGGCGCACCCGTTCGCCCAGCAGCAGCCCCAGCAGCGACGCCGCGCCAATCACGTAAAGGTAGCGCGGATCCGTCAACAGCGGTGTCACCCCTTGTTGTAGGAAAACTCCGTCACGGATCAACCCGCCACCGATACCCGAGACAATGGCGAGGGAGATTAAGCCGACCACATCGTAGCCGCGCTTGATCGCCGCCAGCGCCCCCGTCAGCGCAAACGCAAACGTCGCACCAAGATCAAACCAAATGGGCAGTTGAAAGGTCGTGTTCATTTTCTGGAGAAATATCACCACTTCTCCGGCTCCGCGAACAAGCCCACCCACATCGCGAAAATATGCGGCGCGCCGTCCTTCGCCAGATCGTCCATGCCTTGGATGAACTCCTTGCCGTGCGCCCAGCCGCGGTAGCCTTCGCGCGCCTTGAAGAGCAGGTCCGCCATGCCCACGGCCATGCGCTTCTCCAATTCCCGCGCGGGCGCGTCGTCGCGCCACAAGCCGAGCGCGCGCAGCGAGGCCGCCGTCGCGACGTTGATCATCACACCCTCGAACGCGTAGCTCAGGCAACTGCGCACGCCATACCAGTCGGTGCTCTCAAACTCCGCGCACATGCCGATACGGCTCTCCCACGGCGAAACCACCGCGTTGGTCTCGCGCTGCAGCAAGTAAGTGTGCTCACCCTCCTTCGCGATGATGCGCGTGCGCGCGGCCTTCACAAACAGCCTAAAACCGGGATCGAGAAAAATCGCCCACGAATCCGCCAGCGTCAGCCCCTGAAAAGCGAAGGATCGCCGCACACCCAAAGCGCGGCCGACGAATCCACCGATGCCGAGCGCGTCCTTTGGCGGCGGAATTTCGTGCCGCCCGCCGTGCATCAGCAGATCGCGAATCTCCGGCCGATGCGTCCAGCAGCGGACGATGTTCATCAGATTTGCCGCCCTCAGCTCCGCGATGAACGCGTCGAAATCAAAGTTCGCGAAAAACGCGTCGAGTGCCGCCACCCCGAAATACTCACCCGCCGCGAGTAGCGCGTCCACGTAACCCTCCGTGATGTTGATGTTCCACGCCTTGCTGTGGGTGGAAACCCCGTCGAGCAGGATGTGGCAGTCGTTGCCATCACCCATCGTGAAATTGCCCGCGACCGCCAGCGCCCGCATGATCAAATCCGCGCGGTGCCGCTCCGCCGCGTCGAGTTGCGCCCAGGTGGCCGGCGTGCGTTTGGCCAGCAGGAGAATCCACGCCGCCGACGCGTGGGTCCACCCGCCAATGCCGCCCTGCGCCTCGGGCTCGCGCGTGTTGCCATCGGCGTCGGCCGGGAGGTCACCGAGGAGTGGATGCAGTTTTTGCGCCAACGCGTCAGCTAGCATCACGTCGGCGATCATCCGCGTCGGTTCGCGCCGCGCGGCGACCGCGAGCAGATGCAACGCGAAGACTTGCGGCATCTCGCGGTAACGCGCCGCGCCGTTGAATTTCCAGCGGGGCGAGGCCTCGGCCAGCGCGGCCGAGAGTTGCGCATCGGTGAATCTGTTCATCAGTAAATTTGGAAGAACCGCTGCAATTGCGCGGGGTCGCTGGTGCGCGTGAGCCCGAGCATGAGCAGCACGCGCGCTTTTTGCGGATTAAGCTCCTCCGCCACGATCAGGCCGAGTTCGTCGTCGTTAATCTCGATGTTGCGCTCGACCACGCCGCCACCGGTGAGCGAGCTGCGCACCACCGCCACGCCGGCGTGCGCGGCCTCGGCGCAACCCCGCAGGGCGGCCGAAGACAGATTCCCCGCGCCCACGCCCGCGATCACGATGCCGCGCGCGCCCAGTCGCACCGCCGCGTCGATCAAGTCGCGCCGCAGGCCGGCAAACGCATGCACGATTTCCACGCGTGGCAATTCCGCCACCGCAAGCGGGGCGAATTCGCTGGCCATCGTGTGCGCGCGCACGGTCGGCCCAAAGAAGTGAATGCGACCGCGATTGACGCGGCCGGCGAGGCCGCGATTGGGCGACTTGAAAGTGCCAAGCTGTGTGGTGTTCGTTTTGGCCACCTCGCGCGCGAAGTGAATCTCGTCGTTCGCCACCACGAGCACGCCACGATTCTTCGCCGCTGGCTCGGCCGCGACCGCCACCGCGTTGAAAAGATTCATCGGCCCGTCCGGGCTGATCGCCGTGGCCGGACGCATCGCGCCGACCAGCACGACGGGTTTATCGGTCCGCAGCGCGAGGTTCAGGAAATACGCCGTCTCTTCCATCGTGTCGGTGCCGTGCGTGACGACGACGCCGGCCACCGCCGGATCGTCCAGCGCCATCTGCGCCCGCGCGGCGAGTTTCAACCAGAGGCTTTCGTCCATGTCCTGGCTGCCGATGTGCGCCACCTGTTCGGCGGTGATTTGCGCGAGGTTGGCCAGTTGCGGCACGGCCGCCAGCAACTCGTCGCCCGACATGACGGCGGCCGCGTAACCGCCCGAGGCGTTTTGCGCACCGGCGATGGTGCCGCCCGTCGCAAGCAAGCGGATCGAAGGTTTGGCCGAACTCATGATGAAGTGTCCATGGTGCCGGAAGTCAGGAGGAAGGAAACATTGAAAGATTGATGTAGGGCGGGATCGCTGATCCCGCCTTCAAAACCTGCCGTGATCGCATTGGCGGGATCAGCGATCCCGCCCTGCACGCTGAAAATACAGGAAGATTATTTCACTCGAAGCTGGAGGTCACGCGCGGCGCTTCCCTATAACGCCCGCACCCCGCCTTCTTTCCGTCATGAGCAAATTCCCCGAATTGAAACTCGGCCTCGTCGGCCTCGACACCTCGCACGTCATCGTGTTCAGCGATGAGTTTAACAATCCGGGGGCGAAGCATCACATCGAGGGCGCGCGGGTGGTCGCCGCGTTTCCCGGCGGTTCGCCGGATTTGCCTTCGAGCATTGATCGCGTGCCGGGTTACACGAAAGACCTGCGCGAGAAATACGGCGTGCAGATCATGGATTCAATCGAGGCCGTCGTCGCCGCCAGCGACGCCATTCTCCACACCTCGCTCGACGGCCGCACGCATGTGGCGCAGTTTCGGCGCATCGCCGCCGCCGGTCCCGGCAAACCGGTCTTCGTGGATAAGCCCTTCGCGCTTTCGACCGCGGAGGCGAAGGAGATTTTCGCCATCGCGCAACAGCACGGTTGCCCGATCTTCACCTCGTCGTCGTTGCGTTTCACCGGCGCGCTCACGCGTGTCGTGACACCGGAGACTCGCCCCACCGTCAGGGGCGCGCAGTTCCACGGTCCCGCCACATTTGAGAAAACCAACCCCGGCTTCTACTGGTATGGTATCCACCCGATCGAGATGCTCTACACCGCGATGGGCCCCGGCTGCCGCAGCGTGCGCTGCGTGGGCTTAGAAAACCACGACAGTATCGTCGGCGTGTGGGACGGCGGCCGCATCGGCACCGTGCAAACCAACCGCACCGGCAACTACGCCTACCTCGGTCTCGTGCACTTTGAGAAAACCTCCGCTGTCATCAATGTGCAGGCGGAAACGAAGGGATTTTTCACCTGCCTGGCCGAGGTGATTCTCGAGTTCTTCCGCACCGGCGTGCCACCTGTCTCCGCCGCCGAGACGATCGAACTCATCCGGTTCATCGAAGCCGCCAACGAAAGTCGCGCCCACGGCGGCCGCGAAGTGCCGCTGTGAAAGTGTCACGTATTACGTGACACTTCCCAATGTGACCCGGCGCACAACCATCGCTCATGGAAATTCGCCCCATCTCCGGCCAACTGCGGATCGGCACCGCGTCGTTTTCCCTCGGCCCGGGCAAGCCCGCGCTACGGCTCGATGGACGGGCGGTGTCGTTACGTTGCGCCACGCATGAAGTCAGCGGTCGCGCGGAAACCGTTTGTTGGGCGGGCGCAAACGTGATGCTCAGCCAGCGTCTCACCCGCGAGGCCACGCACCGCCTGCGCGTCACTTCCACGCTCCGCCACACCGGCGCGCAGCCGCTCGTCTTGAACCACGTCGTGCTGTTCGCCAGCCGCCGCCTCGGCCTCGGGCCTCACCCCGAAAACACGCGCATCCTCGAACAAAACGCCTACGTCGGCCGCGTGCGCACGCCGCGCCAAATGGCGACCGGCAGCGACGGACTCAAAGCCACCGACGGCACCACTGGCGCATTCGTCAGCCAGTCGGTCACGGTGTTTTACCATCCTGGTGAACGCCGCGCGCTACTCCTCGGTTTTGAAACGATTGACCGCTGGTTGCCGCAGATCAGCGCACGCATGTTTCCCGGCGCGAGCGGCGATTTCAATGGCATGGTCAACGTGGACGGCGGCGCGGCCAAGACGCCCGCCACCACGCCTGCCGCCACCGGCCCCACACCCGCGTTTCGCGAATTCACCATCGGCTTTGACGGCGGCGACTACTGGCTCGAACCCGGCGAAGAACTCGCGCTCGGCGATTTCGTGATCGAAACCGGCCGCGATCCGCTCGCGCTGCTCGACGCGCACGGCCGGCGCATCAAGACGCGCAACAAGCTGCCCGCCGCGCCCGCGCCTTTCGCCAACTGGTGCAGTTGGTATCCCCACCGACTCGCCGTGACCGAGCAACGCGTGATCGCCACCGCCCGCGCCGCCCGCGCGCGCAATCTCGAAAAACTCGGCCTGCGTTACCTCCAGGCGGACCTCGGCTGGGAGCGCGACAACATCCCGACGTTTTTTGAAACCAACGAACGCTTCGCCCGCGGGCTCAGCTGGTTGAGCGCGCAGTTGCGCGAACACGGTTTCGAGCTCGGCGTGTGGGTCGGCGTGCTCTGCATCGCGGACACGCATCCGGTCGCGCAGGAACATCCCGAGTGGCTGCTGCGTGATGCGAACGGCAAACCACACAGCAGCTACAACTGGTTTTGGGAACCATTCTGCCCGATCTACGCACTCGATGTTTCGCATCCCGGCGCGCAGGCGTGGCTGCGGGAAAACTTCACGCGGCTCGCCGAGGCGGGCGTGCGTTTCGTGAAGTGGGATTTCGCCGGTGCCGTCACCGACAAGGTTCTGCGCCAGCGGCACAATCCCAAGTTCGTCAACGCCCGCGCGCGCGAGGCCGTGCGCACCGCCTTCCGCATTGCCAAGACCGCGCTCGATTCGACTGGAGCCAAGGCCGACATGATTGACTGCTCCGCGACCGATTACGCCGCCGCCGGCCTCGCTTCGATTGCCTACGCCAATCTCGACACCGGCAATTCCGGCCTAGGCTGGCGGCACCTGCGTGAAGTTTACACCAGCTTCGCGTGTCACCTGTTCAAACACCACTGGGCCTTGCTCCAACCTTCCTGCCTCGTGGTCGGTTTGCCCGGCACGCTCGAAGAAGCACGCCTCCGCGCCACCGCCACTTTCATGGGGGCGGGGCACGTGGACCTTGGCGACGACTTGACCACCTTGCCGGAAGATCGCTGGTCGGTATTATTGGCCTCGCTCCCGCCCAACCCCACTCCGGCCAAACCGGTTGACCTCTTCGAGCCCATCGCCACCAGCACGCTGCCCTATCTCACTCTGGTCAAGGCCCAGCCCATGCCGCCGCCGCGCGTCGAGCCTGATCCGCAAGGCGCGTGCGCATGGTCGCTGCCCGTGAAAACCGATTGGGACGAGTGGACGCTCGTCGCGTTTTTCAACTGGACCGAACCGCCCACCGAGGAAGGCTCCGGCGTCAATCTCGCGCGTCGTTTTCGGGTGGATTTCGCCCGGCTCGGTTTGCGGAAAACCGACCGGCTCTGGGCCTACGAATTCTGGTCTGGCCAATTTCTCGGCACGGTGCCGCGCGCCGAACAACCCGCCAGCACCTACCGCCATCCTGGCGATTTCAGTCACCCGATCTTGGAGTCGCCCGCCGGCACCTTGGACATCGGGTTTCATGGTCCGGCCGTGAAACTACTCGTGTTGCGCAAATCGCGCCCACACCCGTGGCCGCTCGGCACGAGTTTTCACCAAAGCGGCGGCCGCGAACTTCGCGCCGTCAAATGGCACGCTAAAACCCGCACGCTCTCCGGCCAACTCCACCGCCCACCGGGCGAATCCGGTTTCATCGCCATCGCGGTGCCCGGCGAAACCGCCCTGCGCAAACTTCCGATCATCACGAGTGGTGATACCACCCGATGGTCGATAGCCTTGCCTTGATACCAGCATAAACCCAGCCTCTGAACCGACCGTGAATACCCGCGCCCCGAATATTTACCCCACGCTGCCGGAACAGCCTGATGCCGCCATGATCGCGCGCTATCGCGAGGACGGCTATCTGGCCTTTCTCAACGTGTTGACGCCGGAGGAGGTGCGCGAGGCTTCGGATGGCATCAACCAGCTCGTGCGCAAATACGCGTTCAACGAAGAGCTAACCGAGCACGTTCGCACCGGTTACAGGCAGAAAATGCAGAACGGTCGGGGCATGCTCTTCAAGAGCCGCACCAGCGATTTTCATTTCCAGGTCGAGGGCGATTACGAAGCCCGGCCGGACCGGCTCGACGAGCTGGCGGACAACATCCGCAAGTTCCAGTCCTACGACCGCGAGCTACCGATCTACGACTACATCGCACATCAACATCCGCGGTTGCGCGCGCTGCTCGGCGCAGTGTTGGGCGAGGATTACGCGCCCTATTCGAGCATGGCGTTGTGCAAACCCGCTGGCATCGGCGCGGCGAAGCCCTGGCACCAGGATCTCGCCTACTTCGCGGTCAACCGCTTCGACGGCGTGGCCGGTGTGTGGATCGCGCTTGATCCCGCGAAGGTGGAAAACGGCTGCATGCATGTCATCCCCGGCGGCCACCATCGCGGGCCGCGCTCGCACTATTGGTCAAAGGTGGATTGCGAGATCACGACCGAAGAGGTCAGCCCCGCCGACGCCGTGCCGATCGAGCTGCCACCGGGCGGACTCATGATTTTCGACGGCCTGCTGCCGCACGAAACGCCGCCCAACAAATCCACCCTGCGCCGCCGCGCCCTGCAGTTCCACTACCGCAGCGCCGCCACACAAGTCGTGCCGCGACCGGAATACATGAAGAAATTCACCCGCGCGGACGGCATCTTCATCGGCTGCGACTACTCGAAGCTGGAGACGGTGGACTGACGCACGACGCGGCGTTTGCGATGGTTGGGGCGTAGCGCAGGCTTCCAGCCTGCTCTGCGATGATCTGCAGGCTGGAAGCCTGTGCTACTCGCCATGCGCCACGATGCGAAGGCATTGCGCAGCGCGCGGATCAGGCGTGAAGCCAAGGCCGGGCGCGGTCGGCAGCGGCAGCACGTCGCCCGACGGCTTGAGCGCGTCGCCGAGCAGCGAATCGGCGAGAAACTGCGGGCCGTTGAGCGCGCAGGGTTTGGCGATCCCGCTCCAGGCGAAGAGCTGCATCGCGCCAGCGAGAGAAATATCGGGATCCGTCAGGCCGGAGCCTAGCACCATCAGGCCGCGGTCGAGCAGTTGATTGACAATCTGCACGCTGGGCCAAAGACCGGCGTTGCGCGCGGGCTTCATCGCAATGCCGTCCATCATGTCGAGCGCGATGAATTCGGCGGCGACTTCCAGCGCGAGAATGCCTTCGTCCATCAGCACGGGCAGTGCGCCTTGTTTTTTGAGCGCTTGATAAGCGCGAATCTGCGTCGGCGGCAGTGGCGACTCGAGCACATCGACTCCCGCAGCGCGTAGTTGTGGCGCGATGGCCAACGCCTGCTCCAGCGTGTAACCGGTATTCGCATCGGCCCAGAGAAAACCATCCGGTGCGAAGGCGCGCACCTTGCGGGCGAGTTCGAGATCGTAAGCGGCCGACTGGGGCGCGCCGACCTTGATGTTGAAATTGCGGTAGCCGCGCGCGCGTCCTTCAGCGAGCTGCCGCTCCACCGTTTCCATTTTCGGCGAAGCGACGGTCCAACTGAGCTGCAGCATTTTTTGCACTGGGCGCGACGGCGCGAAAAGTTTCCACGCCGCCACGCCGCGCTGTTTACCAACGAGATCGTGACACGCGAGATCGAGCGCAGCCTTGGCCAAGGGCTGGCCCACGGAAAACGCGGGGCGGATCGCGGTGTTCATCGCGGCGTGCAAGCCCGCGCAGTCCGCGGGATCGCGCCCGATCAGCAACTCGGCGAGATAATGCTCCAACGTGGTGAGCACACTTTCCACCGTCTCATAAGTCCACGACGGCACGGGCACGGATTGGCCCCAACCCTCGATGCCGTTTTCATCGGTCAGGCGCACGAGCACCGTCGGTCGCGTCACACGGCCATCCGGACCTGGTTTGAAAAATTTGAACTCGCCGACAACCGCGTAGTCGAAACGGCCGATTTCAACTCTGACGATGCGCGACATAATCGGACAGACCAGAGGGGGTGGCAGGACTTCCTCAGTGGTGAGGGTTTAGCGCGGGGTTGCGTTGGTAGCGCTCATGGATCGAACGCAGGTAATCGTAGGAGCGTTTCGCCGTCAGCCAAGCGTCGCCGCCGAGGTCGTAAGCCTGTGAGACGATGGGCCCGGCGTAACCCTTCGCCCAGAGCAGGCCGAGGTTGGCGGCTATGTCGATGCTGCCATCATCCAGCGGGCGCGAGCGGAACGGGGTGGCCGGTTCGCGCCAGCCGTTGAGCACAGCGTAGTAGCCGAGTTTTTCCATGCCGGGTTGCGCGAGGGTTTCGTGAAAATCGAGTTCGCCCTGGTGGAAGTAGGTGTGAAACGCGGCGAGGCCCGGTCGGATAACTTTCGCCTCCGCTTCGCGCAAGGCGCGCAACTCCGCCGCCGCGGTGTCGATGATAAACCAGATGTGGTTGTAGAGATTGCCTGCCAGACCGCGCGCGGCGAGGTGAGTGTCAATCTCACGCAACATGCGCTGGGTCCTTTCCCAGTGGCGCGGCGCGGCGCAGGCCGAACCCGCCTGCCGGTAGTCGCTCACTCCGGCCTGCCCCGGATTGCTCGTGATGGTGAAGTTGAGGTAGGCACCGGGCTGAATTTCGGCCAGCCGGTCGCACACGCGTTTCACCCGATCGATCTCGGCGTCGAGCGCCGCGACTTCATCGTCGTTGACGCCTTTCGCCACGACATAGATGCCGAGCTGCTTGAGTCCGCTCGCCCGGTAGGCCGACTCGGCCTCCGTCCAAGCGCGGTCGTCGTCCGGTTCCATCGGGTAGAGTTCGTAGCCGTCGTAACCGATGTCGGCGGCCACGGCCAGCCGCGTGCGCATCGGGTAGTGCCGCCGATGCATGACGAAGTGGTTTTCAAACAGGATGAGGGGATTGGGAAACGACATGGCGGTTCTGGGTGGGCTTAAAAGGTGGATCATTCCGCCACCGGCTCCGCCCGATGAGTGCGGGCCGAGGTCATCATGGCGTCAAGCAAGCCGTGGATGATCAGATTGTCGGCCAGCGTGTTGCTGGGCTGCCGGTCTTCGATGATGGCGCGGCTGAGGTCACGGATGGAATACAGCATGGTGTCGCTCCAGTTGGGCGGCGTCACGTCGGG
>JADLBI010000244.1 GCA_020847775.1 Opitutaceae bacterium | reverse complement strand
TCTGCCAGGCGCGCATGCGTAAGTGGATCTTCGTCAAGGTCATCACTGATCAGCCGGGCTTGTTCGGTTGGGGTGAGGCCACGCTCGAATGGCACACGCGCTCCGTCGTCGGCGCGATCGAAGATCTCGCCCAACTGCTCGTTGGAGAGGACCCGCGCCGCGTCGAACATTTGTGGCAGATGATGTATCGCCAACACTTTTGGCACGGCAACGGCGCGGTGCGCGGCACGGCCATCGCCGGCATCGACCTCGCGCTGTGGGACATCCTCGGGAAAATTCTCAACGTGCCCTGCCATCAACTCTGGGGCGGCCGGGTGCGCGATTACATCCGGCTCTACTGTCATCTCGGCGGCGGGCGGATGGAGGATTTTTACGAGACGCCGGTGGATGAGGCAAAACGTTTCGGCGAGCTGGCGCAAAAGGCCGTGGCTGATGGTTACACGGCGTTCAAATCCATGCCCGTGCCGGAGCAGATGCCGATTGAAGGCGTGCGCCCAGTCAAGGCCGCGGTCGCGTGCGTCGCCGCCATGCGCGAAGCGGTGGGCGATGACATTGACATCATGGTGGATTGCCACGCGCGCCCATCGCCGCAAATGGGCCTGCAATTCGCGAAGGCACTGGAGCCGTTCGATCTCTATTTCTTCGAAGAGCCTTGTTGGCCGGAACACATGGATGGCATCGCCGCCGTGCAACACGCGGTGAAGACGCCCATCGCTACGGGCGAGCGGCTCACCTCGTCGTTCGCGTTCAAGGAACTGCTCGAAAAACGCGCCGCCGCCATCGTGCAGCCGGACATCACGCACTGCGGCGGGCTGAGCGAGACGCGCCGCGTCGCCGCGATGGCCAACGCTTATGGCGTCGCCGTCGCCCCGCACAATCCGCAGGGGCCGGTCAGCACGGCGGCCTCGATCGAGTTTGGGCTGGCCACGCCGAACTACCTGATTTGCGAGGCGGTGCACCAGGACGTGCCGTGGCGCGATGATGTCGTGTCGTGGGGTTTCCGGGTCGAGCAAAACGGCCGCCGCGTTTACCCCGGCACGCGTCCGGGGCTCGGCGTGGAAATCAACGAAGCGGAAGTGGCGAGGCATCCGTTTGAACAAGAAGTGCCGCGCCGCAGCTTCGCGCCCGACGGCGCGGTGATCGATTGGTGATGAGCACGCCCGCCGAATTTGATGAGACACCGCGACCCGCGATCCGTTTGCCGGATCTCGCGGGACGCATCGCGCTCGTCACGGGCGCGAGCTCCGGCATCGGCCGTGCCGTGGCTGAAATGCTGCTCGCCAACGGCGCGATCGTGCATGGCGTGGCGCATGACGCACCGACGCTCGCGCACGCGCGGTTTCACGCCCATCGGTGCGATTTGCGCGACGCGACGGCGATCAAGCAAGCGGTGGCGGCCATCGCCGCCGACACGCCGCATCTCGATTACGTGGTCAACGTGGCGGGCATTGATCCGAAGGTGTCGCTCGATGAGGGCGACGCCGCGCGGTGGGACGAAATCGCGGACACCAATCTGCGCGCCTATTATCTCGTGCTGCACGAAACGGTGGCATTGTTGCGGCGCGGCCGGGGCAAGGCGGTGGTGAATGTTTCCTCGATCAACTACCGGCTCGGCGTGCCCAAGCGCGCGATTTATTCCGCGACGAAGGCGGGCATTCTCGGGCTGACGACGGGACTCGCGCGCGAACTCGGCCGCGATGGCATTCGCATCAACACTGTGACGCCCGGCTGGGTGTTCACGCCGAAGCAAGTGAGTGCGTATTTCAGCGGTGACGAAGCGGAGAAAAATCTCGCCTATCTGGCGGGCGTGCAGTCGCTGCGCGTGAAAATCGAGGCGACCGACATCGCCAATCACACTCTGTTTTATCTGAGCGAGGTCAGTCGCGCTTCGACCGGGCACAACTGCGTGGTGGATGCCGGCTGGACGCTGGAATGATTTATGAGCAACGCCGATCCCACCCCCGAAGTTTTGGTTAATCGTTCCTGCGCGTTGTCGGAGAACCCGCTTTGGGACGAAACGACCGGGACGAGTTATTGGACCGACATCACGGGCGGCGCGGTCTGGTCGCACCATGTGCCGACGGCGGCGACGAAACAGATTTACGCGGGGCCGACGGTCGGCGGTTTCACGCAGGAAACCGATGGCGCGCTGCTGCTCTTTCGCGTGAGCGACATCACGCGGCTCGATCCCGCCACGGGCGCATTGCGCGAATATGCGAAGTTCAACGAGCCTGGCAACACGCGCTTCAACGACGTGATCGCCGATCCGCGCGGCCGCGTCTTTGCCGGCACGATCGGCTCGACGGAGGAGACGCCGACGGGCGGGGTTTATCGTTACGATCCCGACGGCTCGGTGCGCCGCGTCATTGGCGGCACGGGCTGCTCGAACGGTATGGCGTTCACGGCGGACCGGAAACATTTCTTTTGGACCTGCTCCACGCGCAGCCAAATCTATCGTTACGATTACGACGAGGAGACCGGCGAGATCACGAATGCACGCCTCTGGTATCAGGCGACGAAAGAGGAGGGCACGACCGACGGCATGACGATCGACACCGAGGACAATCTCTGGAGCGCGCGGTGGGATGGGTTTCGGGTTGCGCAACACGCGGCGGCGGACGGCAAGGTCGTGCGCACCATCAAGTTTCCCGTGGCCAAGGTCAGTTCGGTGACCTTTGGCGGGCCAGGCTTCGGCACGATGTTTCTCTCCACCGCGGGCGGCAACGGGCGGGACTCGCTCGACGGCGCCATCTTCACCTTGCAAGTGCCGGGCGTGCGCGGCCGGGCGAAATTTCGGTCGCGTTTGACGTGAATGAATCAAGGCAGGGTTGGCTTATTGGCGCGCTTATAAAATTTTCGCAGTCGGTCACGCGACCATGCGCCATCCACTGAAGTGTCATTTGTTATACCAAAGTCCCTAATCTTTTGGACTATGTCATGGCAGCAATGGTAGGGACGGTTATCCTTAACCGTCCTTTGGGAGCGAACCGGGCGGTTGGGGACAACCGCCCCTACCTCAAATGACCCAATCAAAATCTATATTTTAAGGGCAATTGGTA
>JADLBI010000243.1 GCA_020847775.1 Opitutaceae bacterium | reverse complement strand
TCCGGAGCCACTCGCACCAACACCGAGCCCGGCGCGCGCAGCTCGCGCAGCAACGCGATCGGATCCACGCGGCCAAATTTCAGATTCACCACAAATTTCCGGCACCAGCCGCGAGACAGCCACGGCTCGACGATGTGCCGCAGCACATGATGCGGCTCCTCGACCATGTCGCAAAACAACCAATCGCAGGCTTCGTTTGGTATAAAGCGAAACGCATCCTCGCGCCGATGCTCAATCAACGGGTGGTTGAGCGCGCCGCCCTTGAGCGGACCGTTGTCAATCGCGATGACCCGCGCGCCGCGCTTGGCCGCACTGTAACTCCAACCACCCGGGGCCGCGCCGAGATCAACCACCGTTTCTCCGGCCGTCGGTTCCGCGCCCAGCACGACGTAAGCCTCCTCGACTTTCAAATAGCTGCGCGATGGCGCGAGCGAATCATCCGCCATGCGTCGCGGGCCATTGGTGCGAATCGTGCGCGCCACCTGCGCCACGCCGAAATCGGTAAACCAAACCAACAGCCCGCGCGCTTCGCCCACCCCGCGCGGCAACTCCGTCGTCGCGAGCTTGGCCACGCGCGAGAGCCGTTTCTTCAACAACTCGCCAAACGCTTTCTCCACCGCGCCAATGCGCCGGCCGAGACCGACGAGTTCCGCCGGCCCGTCAAACACGCACGCCCACGCCGCCTCGATGCGTTCGCCTTTCAGGCTGTTGAGAAAAACATCCGCAATCCGCTGCGCGAGCGCGTTGACCGAATCGCCGCGCACTTCCACCGCGTCGGGCAGAACCAGATGCGCGAACGCCAGTTCGTCCGACGCCCGCTCCGCCAACGCCCAACCCGGCCCGCGGTTAATCACGCGCGCGCCACCATCCGCCAATTCCTTGGTCAGCAAGTCCTCAAAACCAGCCTGGCAGGTGATGAGATTGAGCATCGAAATTCGAGGTCTTGGTCGGTAGAGCCCGATCTCCGAGCGGGCCGGGCATGCGACCCTGACGGCCCGCCCGGAGGTCGGGCCCTACCTCAAATCGCGTTTACAAACGGTGCAGGTGGAAACCGCCATCGACGTCGAAACACGCGCCGGTCGAGAACGGGAAACGATCTTCCGCGATCGCGCGGACCGCGCGACCGATGTCCTGTGGCGTGCCCCAGCGACGAATCGGCGTGATGCCGCGCTCGTCGTGGAGGATGAGCTTGTCGTATTTTTCCTTCACGCCGCCGGTCATATCGGTCGCGATCACGCCGGGACGAATTTCGTAAACGTTGATGCCGTCGTTCGCGAGGCGGTCGGCAAACAGCTTGGTCATCATCGCGAGACCCGCCTTCACCATGCAGTAGTCGCCGCGATTAATCGACGCCGTGTAAACCGAGATCGACGTGATGTTGACGATGCGGCCGCGGAAACCTTCGGCGTCCTGCCCCTGCTTGAGCATCTGCTTGGCCACGAGCTGCGAGAGAAAGAACGGGCCCTTGAGGTTGATGTTATACAACCGGTCAAAGCTCTCCTCGCCCGCGTCCAGCAAGTCCGCGCGCACCTTCGGGGCCACGCCGGCGTTGTTCACCAAGAGGTCGATGCGGCCAAACTTCGCGACCGTTTCGCTCACGAGGCGCTCGCGATCCGCGGCCACCGCCACATCGCCTTGCACGATGAAACCATCGCCGCCTGCGTCTTGCACGAGCTTGAGCGCCTCGGCCGCCGCCTCGGCGTTGCCCGCGTAATTGATCGCCACGCGGCAGCCCGCGCGGGCAAGTTCAAGGGCGATGCCACGGCCAATGCCGCGTGAAGCGCCGGTCACCAAAGCTGATTGCTGTGCCATAGACCGGCCAGCCAAAGCCCCCGCCCCGCTCCCGGCAAAACAATTTGCGGTCCCACGAAACTTCCTCGGGCCAAACCAGTTTGTAGTCTATTAAACCACAAACTGATTTCCGGCCTAGGCAGAACAGGCCGCGGCGGTGGTGGGATGTTTGTAGTTTATTAAACTACTAACTCAATCCGCCCGGCGATAGCGCAACAAATCGCGCGGGGCGACGCCGTGGACGGATTTGAAGCAGCGCGAAAAATGGAACGGGTCGCTGAAGCCGACTTTCTGCGCGGCTTCCTTCACCAAGCCGCCGTTTTCGACGAGGTTTTCGGCCGCCAGTGTCATCTTGCGCTGCAAGAGATAACGATACGGGCTGCAATCGTGAAAGCGCCGGAACAATCGGCACACGCTCGACACCTCGAGTCCGGCGGCGGCGGCGATTTCCTCCAGCGTCGCCATGCGCTCGGCGCGTTCGTCGATCAACGCCTTGCAGGTTAGATAGCGTTCACGCGCCGGATCGTTCGCGCGCGGACCGAGGGCGATGTGCTCTTCGACTTTAAGCAGCAGCAGCTCCAAGCGCACGGCGCACACCTCGCGCGCGAGTCGCCCGGGACGCTGACCCTCGTGAATCAGTTCCTCAAACATGCCGCGCATCTCCGCATGAGTCGCCAAGGACCGCACCTGCCCCGCCGCGAGACCGGCCCGCGCGAGCCGCGCCTCCGCGCCCTTGCCGGCGACGCACACAAAATACTTCACCATCGGCCGCGCCGGATCCGTGCGAATGACACAGTGCGTTTTCGCGCCGTAGGCAAACACCACGCCGGGCCGCAATGTGTGCCGTTGCCCGTCCAGCTCCACCCAGCCTTCGCCTTCGGCCACGTATTCGAGACCGGCATAAGCATAGGCCTCGCGATCCACCGCGTAATCGGGATTGCAGTGCTCGCGTCCACCCAACGCCGGCGTCAGCACCGCCCTGCGCGACGGCGCGAGATTGAGGAAAAAATACCGCGTGCCCGTGACTTGTTGCGAGAGGAGCGGGCGGCGCCGGTTGATGCCGATTTTATCCATGCCTTTTCGCAAACTATCCATTCCGGCGGCGCGCTTGCCAGTGCATAATGTTTCTTCTCTCAACCCCACCCCGTTTCCAAACCCTAGCCGATATTTTCCATTTCCCCATGAAGAAAAACTCCGCCAAGACCATCCTGCTGATCGCCAACGGCGACCTGCGTCAATCCGCCAACGAGTTCACGTGGCAATTCCAGGCCGCGATGGAAAAGCTCCTCACCGCCGCCGTCGCCAAGCTCGGCTACAAGCTCGTGCGCGCGCATCCTTACAAACCGAAGTTGAAGCACGGCTTCATCGGTTCGCAAAAGGAGGGCATGGCCGTCTTCGCCAAGATCGATCCGCGGACGCCGATCATCGTGGCCGAGGCTGTCTGGCAATATTCGCACCACATTTTGCACGGGCTCATTTCGCACCAGGCGCCGATTCTCACCGTGGCGAATTGGTCCGGCAGCGCGCCCGGGCTCGTCGGCATGCTCAATCTCAACGGCTCGCTCACCAAGGCCGGCGTGAAATATTCCACGCTGTGGAGCAAGGATTTCACCGACGAGTTCTTCCTGAACAATCTCGAAAAATGGCTCAAGTCCGGCGCGGTCAAACACGCCGTCACCCACGTCAAGCCGCTCGACCGTTGCACCGTGCCCGCGAAGGCCAAGGCCATCGCGCAGCAAGTGGCCGACGATCTGCGCCGCCGCAAATCCATCATGGGCGTGTTCGACGAGGGCTGCATGGGCATGTATAACGCCATCATCCCCGACGAGCTGCTTTTCTCGACCGGCGTTTACAAAGAGCGCCTCTCGCAATCCGCCCTCTACTACGGCGCGACCCAAGTCAGCGACGCGGAAGGCCGCGCGGTTTACGACTGGCTCAAGGCCAAGGGCATGACGTTCCACTACGGCCCGAATCCGGAAAGCGATCTCACCGAGGATCAAGTGCTCTGGCAGTGTAAAACCTACGTCGCCGCCCTGCGCATCGCCGACGAGTTCGGCTGCGAAACGATCGGCATCCAATATCAGCAAGGTCTCAAGGACTTGTTGCCCGCCTCCGATCTCGTCGAAGGCATCCTCAACAATTCCGACCGCCCCCCGGTCAAAAACGCGCAGGGCAAGGTCATCCGCGCCGGCGAGCCGCTCACGCACTTCAACGAGGTGGACGAGTGCGCCGGCCTCGACGGCCTCTTCACCCAGCGCATCCACACCGCCCTCAAACAGCCCGTCGAAAACACCCTGCACGACCTGCGCTGGGGCGACACCGACCCGACCGGCACGACAGATGAATACGTCTGGGTGTTCCTCATCTCCGGCAGCGCCCCGCCGGCGCATCATATCGGCGGATACAAAGGCACTGATTCGATGCGCCAGCCCAACATGTATTTCCGCCTCGGCGGCGGCACCGTGCGCGGCATCGCCAAGCCCGGCGAGATCGTGTGGAGCCGCGTGTTTTTGGAAAACGGCAAACTCAAGATGGACCTCGGCCGCGCCAAAGTCATCACGCTGCCGCGCGAAGAAACCGAGCGCCGCTGGAAGGAAACCACCAAGCAGTGGCCGATCATGCACGCGGTCACCTACGGCGTCTCGCGCGACCAAATGATGGCCCGTCACAAGGCTAATCACATCCACGTCGCCTACGCGAAATCCGCGCAGGACGCCGATCTCGCGATGTATGCCAAGGCCGCGCTCGCCGCGGAACTCGGCCTCGAAGTCGCGCTCTGCGGCACCAAGGCCGACGGTTCGAAGTTCTGAGGCGCGCGCCAGCCGTTTCCGCAAGCGGAGCCCGCGGGCTCCGCTTTTTTATTTCCATCGCCCGGCAAACCCGCTCGTTTCCTCGCGTGTCCACCCCACTCCCGCCCCGACACGACTACCCTGTTATCAACGACCCGGCGCGTCCCGTCTGGCACTTTCATCCCCCGGCGGGCTGGATGAACGACCCCAACGGGGTCTGCTGGCACAACGGCTGGTGCCATGTGTTTTACCAGCACAATCCGGGGGGCGATGCGTGGGCCGACATGCACTGGGGTCACGCGCGCAGCCGCGATCTGGTCCGCTGGGAGCACCTGCCCATCGCGCTCCACCCGCAGCTCGCCGGCGGCGAGTTGCACTGCTATTCCGGCTGCCTTGCATTCACCGCCGGCGGCGCGCCGCGCATCCTCTACACCAGCGTCAAGGCCGATCCGGCCGCACCCGCCACCCAGGTTGCCGCCTCGCCCGACGACGCCGACTGGCGCGCGTGGACGCAGCACATCGCCACGCCCTTTCTCGCTCTCTGCACGCACGACGGCCCGGCCTTCGACCGCGATTGGCGCGACCCGTTCGTCTTCCGCGCCGCCGGGCGCACTTTCCTGATCCTTGGTGCCACGCTCGACGACGAGACCGTCATCCCGCTCTACGAAAATCCCGCCGGCGACCTGCAGCAGTGGCTTTACCGCGGCATCCTTCATCGCGAGCCGCGCACGCAGACCCCCTTCCTCGAGTGCCCCAATCTCGTGCACTGCGGGGAAAAATGGGTGCTGCTCACCTCGCCCTGCCGGGCCGTTGACTGGTTCAGCGGCACGCTGGATCTGCAGCACTACCGCTTTCACGTGGAACGCCGCGGCCGGGTCGATGAGAGCGATCATTATTACGCCACGCAGCCCACTGCCGATCCCCGCGGTCGCACCGTGCTTTTCGGCTGGGCGCGAAACTTCCCCAAAGACCGCGGCTGGAACGGCTGCCTCGGCGTGCCGCGCCGGCTCTGGCTCGACGCGCACGGCGACTTGTGCACCGCGCCCGTGCCCGAGATCGAATCCCTGCGCGTCGGCCAAACCGCCTGCACCCCGCAGGCGCTCTCCGCCACGCCGCTCGCTTTGCCGCTGCCCGACGGGGCTCAATGCGACGGAGAAATCACCCTCGAACGCAGCGCCGCCGCCTGCCTCCGCTTCGAGCTGGCGGGCGTCACCGTCGCAATTGACGCGCAGGGCGTGCGCTTCGATGGCCGACCCGCCGTGGCGCTCGCGCCCGCCCCGCTCCGCCTGCGCTGGCTGCTCGACCGTTCGCTCTTGGAGATCTTCGTCAACGACCGCGCCAGCTACACCCGCGTGGTGCTTCATCCGGCGGAGCCCGTTCTGCGGCTTTCCGCGGAAGGCGGTGGCGCTCGCCTCGCCGGCGGTGTCGTCTGGACGCTGCGCGCCGCGTCCTCCACCTTCGCCTGAGCAATGGACCCGCTGCCTCCGCTTCCCTCTGAACCACGTCCCGGACTCTACCGCCATTACAAGGGCAACAACTACCGCGTGCTCGGGCTTGCCCGTCACTCCGAGACCTTGGAGCCACTTGTCGTCTATCAGGCTCTCTACGGTGAACACGGTCTCTGGGTGCGCCCGCTGGCCATGTTCCTCGAAACCGTAAACCACGGAGGCGGCACCGTTCCGCGTTTTGCCCGGATCGGAGCCTGACCACCCATGCGCGTCCTCCTCGCCTTCGACAAATTCAAGGACTCCCTCACCGCGCCCCGCGCCTGCGCAGCCGCGGCGGCCGTGTTGCGCGAGCGGCATCCCACATGGACAATCGAGGAATGTCCGCTGGCCGATGGCGGCGAAGGTTTCGCGCCCATCCTCACCCAGACCGCCGGTGGCACCCTGCACACCGCCACCGTCACCGGCCCGCGCGGCGAGGCCATCGCGGCCCGTTTCGGCCTCGTGCCTTTCGCCCGTATCCCCGCACCGGCCCGGGCCCTGCTCCAAATCGAAAACCGGGAACCGCAAACCGGGAGTTCCCACGACTTCCTCGCCCTCGTGGAAATGGCCGCCGCCAGCGGGCTCGATCTGCTGCCGCCGGAGCAGCGCGATCCCTGGCAGACCACCACGCTGGGCACCGGCGAATTGCTCCGTGCCGCCGCGGCCCGCGGTGCCGCCGCCATCCTGCTGGGTGTCGGCGGCAGCGCGACCAACGATCTCGGCCTCGGCGCGCTCAACGCGCTGAGTCTCGTTTTTCTCGATGCCTCCGGCGGAGAAATTCATCCGCCCATTCCCGCCCACTGGGCGCAGATTCACCGGCTCGCCGGGCAGGTGCCCGCCGGGCTGCCGCCGATCCGCATCGCCTGCGACGTCACCAATCCCCTGCTCGGCCCGGCCGGCGCCGCCGCGGTTTATGGCCCGCAGAAAGGCCTCAGGGCCGCCGATCTTCCGCGGATCGAAAACGAGAGCGCGCGCCTCGCCCTGTTGCTCTGCACGCACTTGCGGCAACCGGACACGCTGATGGACACGCCGGGCGCCGGGGCGGCGGGTGGCATCGCCTTCGGGCTCATGGCCGGCGCGGGCGCGCGGCTGCTGCCGGGTCTCGATCTCGTGGCCGCGTGGCTCGACCTCGACCGCCGCATCGCCGCCGCCGACCTCGTCATCACCGGCGAAGGCCGCTTCGATGAAAGCTCGCTCAGCGGCAAAGGCCCCGGCGCGCTCGCGTTGCGCGCGCTACAACTCGGCAAACCCGTGCACGTGTTTGCCGGACAAATTTCTCCGCCCGCCGCACCGCCGAAGGATCTGCACTTGCACGCCATCACACCGCGCGGCATGCCGTTGGCCGAAGCGCTGCGCACCGCGCCGGTGTTACTCAAGGCCGCCGTCGCGGCGACCTTTTCCCCGCGCTAGCGGACGCGTCCCGCACTGAAACAATTGTGTTTCCGGCGTGCTTCCCGCTCGACGGAGCCGACCGGACCGCCACAGTAAACGGACCCATGTCCGGTATTCTGCGCGCATCGCCGCTTAAAAATCTGCTGCCCCTGTTCGTGTTGCTGGTGGGCCTACTTGGTTGCAGCAACACCGTGCAAACACCCACTCGCCCGGCCGCCGCCACGCCGGCGCGCCCCGTGACGACCAAAGCGGCACGACCAACGCCCGCGCCGGAAACCATTTATCCCGTCATGCTCGGGATCGATGTGCTCGAAGCGCAGGGCTTCGCCGCGATCAAGGGCAAACGCGTCGGGCTGCTCACGCATCCCGCCGGCGTGAATCGCCGCGGCGAAAGTTCGGTCGATATTCTGCGTCGCGCGCCGGGCGTGAAGCTCGTGGCGTTGTTCGGCCCCGAGCACGGCATCTACGGCAACTTCAAGGCCTCGGCCAATATCGCGGACAGCGTGGATCAGCGCACCGGGCTGCCCGTGTATTCGCTGCATGGCGCGACCCGCAAGCCGACCAAAAAGATGCTCGCTGGCCTCGACGCGATGGTGATCGACCTGCAGGACATCGGCACGCGCAGCTACACCTTTGTCAGCTGCATGCTCTACACGATGGCCGCGTGCTTCGAGAATAACGTCGAGGTCATCGTGCTCGACCGGCCCAACCCGCTCGGCGGCCTCAAGGTGGACGGCCCGCCGCTCGACGCGCAGTGGAAAAGCTATGTTGGCGCCTTTCGCGCGCCCTACGTGCACGGCCTGACCATCGGCGAAATCGCGCGCATGGCCAAGGAGGCCCCCGGCGTCCTCCACGTGCCCGGCGCCACCGGCATCAACGTCTCCGAAGCCGACCGCCGCCGTGGCCGGCTCACCATCATCTCCATGCGCGGCTGGCGGCGCGCCATGCGTTGGCCCGAGACCGGCCTCAAATGGATCCCCACCTCCCCGCTCATCCAAGACTTCGCCTCCGTGATCGGCTACCCCATGACCGGCCTCGGCACCGAACTCGGCCAGTTCAGTCACGGCTTCCCCGGCCCGCTCTACCCGTTTCGCGGCATCTCCCACCCGCGCATCAAGGACGCCACCCTCGAAAAAGAACTGCGCGCGCTCAACCTCCCTGGCCTCAACTATCGCCGCATCAGCGTGCCTGATCGCAACGGCAAACCTGTCACCGGCCTCTACGTCGAAGTGGCCGACTGGCAGGATTGGATCCCCACCGAACTCAATTTCCACCTCATGCGGCTCGCCTGCAAATACGAAGCAGCCAACCCGTTCGCCGCCGCCAACTCAGCCGACGCGCGCCGCTTCCTCATCCACATGGGATCGACCGATTTCTTCAACGCGCTCAAACGCGACGGCGCGCGCACTGACGTCGAGGCATTCCTCGCCGACTGGCGCGCCAAGGCGAAGGTTTACCAACAACAGACGCGCAAATACTGGCTGTATTATTGAATCATGTTTTCGTCTTTCTGAGCGCAGTGAATCCAGGATGCCAAACGAATGCGTAAGCCCGACAGGATGCTTCGCTACGCTGCCAATGCCCCCTTTGTTTGTCATTCTGAACGAAGTGAAGAATCCATCGACACAACCGCCTGCGGATTGCGTGCTGGATGGCGGATAGCATGCTGGATGCTTCGCTGCGCTCAGCATGACGAAGGCTTGGAATGTTCCTTGGCGAGTCCCACGCAACCCTCGCGGCTTGCGGTCTCTTCTCAGAATGACAGCTAACCCAGGCCCGATCAAACATCTCACCCTCAGAGGTGTGACCTACTCGCCCGGTCGGGCCGACAGCACTCGCGACGAAGTCGGAGTTGTCGGGGTTGGCCGCGATGAAGTCGCTCCGCTTAATGGGCGGACGGAAATTTCGCTGAAAAACTTCTTCATGAGTATGAAATTTCCGGGCTAAGCTGTCCCGTTTAATCCAATCATTCATTCCATGCCCGGCATCTCCTCCCTCCTCGCCCTCCTCACGCCCTTCGAGCAATCGCAATTCTTTCCCGGCGAGCTCTTCGATCAAGTGCGCTCGCTCGCGCCCGACTTCGCGCTCATCGACCCGACGACGCTCAGCCCCGCCGCGCTCAAGGCCGAGATCACGCGCCGCGATCCCGAGATCCTGCTCGCCTGCTGGCAGACCCACAGTATGCCCGATCCACTGCCCCGGCGCCTGCGTTACCTCTGCTATGTCACCGGCTCCGTGCGCCGCCTCGTCACTCGCCAGCAAATCGAGACCGGGCTGCTCGTCACCAATTGGGCCAACACCATCAGCCGCACCGTCGCCGAATGCGCGCTCTTCCACACCCTCGCCAGCCTGCGGCGCGACCGCCACTGGCAACTCACCATCCACCACGAGCAGGGCTGGCGCGACGGCTGGGAAACCGTCGCCTCGCTCTTCGAACGCCGCGTCGGCGTGCACGGCTACGGCAGCATCGCGCGTGAATTTTTGAAACTCATCGCGCCGTTCGATTGCGACATCTCGGTCTTCGCCCCCGACTTCGACGCCCAGGCCGCGGCCGTGACCGGAGCGCAGCCCGCCGCTTCGCTCGAAGCGCTCTTCGCCGACAACGACGTGATCGTCGAACTCGCGCCGTTGATTGACGCGACCCGCGGCAGCGTCACCGAAAAACATTTCCGCCTCATCCGCCCCGGTGGCGTGTTCATCAACGTCGCCCGCGCCGCCATCACCGACGAGGCCGCGCTCCTCCGCGTGGCGCAGGAGGGCAAAATCCAAATCGGCCTCGACGTGTTCGTGCAGGAGCCGCTCCCCATCGACAGCGCTTGGCGCGGCCTGCGCAACGTCAGCCTCACCCCGCACATCGCCGGCCCCACGCTCGACCGCTACGTCGACGCCGGCCGCCACGCCTTGCGCAATTTGCGCCACTACGCCGTCGGCGAACCGCTCATTGCCCCGATGTCGCCCGCCGGCTACGACGCCGCGACGTGAGGGGTGAGAGTTGAGGCCCAAGGGCGACCAGACTCTTTCGCCTTCAGGCTTTGCCTGATACCAATTGCCCTTAAAATATAGATTTTGATTGGGTCATTTGAGGTAGGGGCGGTTGTCCCCAACCGCCCGGTTCGCTCCCAAAGGACGGTTAAGGATAACCGTCCCTACCATTGCT